>JAJZIZ010000011.1 GCA_021846005.1 Microcaldota archaeon | reverse complement strand
GAATCTGCGGGATTTATGCCATGTGGTATGTTTTCGCCCTTCTCCTGCATAAAAGCAACATTATTTCTTCGGCTGCCTTCCTCTCTGCTTGGGAAGTTTTAGATCCTTGTATGCTTTTGCCAGCATCTCCTGGTTGACGTCAAAGTCAAAACCAATAAGCTGAACTACTTTTCTAAGCAGGTAAGTGCTTGCTATGTCCTTCAGATCCGTATTCTTGACGCAAGCGCTCTCTATGGCCTTCCTGCTCTCTGCGGTGGAGAGTTCCTGTATAGAATCAGCGATTTCCTTGAAATTCTTCTTTCTTCCGGAAACAACCTTTGATGCGTAATCGTCAAGTTCCTTAATATTTATGTATACTCCAAGTATCTCATAGGCCTTTCTGTCTATGGATTGCCTTATTGATGCAAGATTGAACGCTATCTCTTCCGGTTTTGTATCGTTCCTTATGGTCATTTTTTTAACTGCTACCCAATCTTTCCATCTTGCAGAAAATTCGACAGACCCAGCCCCAGTATCTTCCGTTTCCATAATCATACACTACTACTTGGATCCAAGTACGTAATAACCTGCGGATTTTTCCCTGGCGACTCTCTTCACCGCGCCTTTGTTTGCAAGCAATACGAGTGTATTGGTAACAAGGCTCTTGGGACGGTTTGACTTCTTGGCTATGTCGTCTGCTGTCTTCTTTTTGTCTTCGGCTGTGGCTCCAAGCACCTTCATTGCGCTCAAAACTTCGTTTTCCATTTGTGTAAACTCTGCCATCTAATCTCTCCTCTATATATTAAACAAGCAAAACGACTACTTCTTGACCCTCGCTTCCTTTCTCTTCACTCTGAGGTATCTGCTGCCGCACTTCCTGCACTTAATTACTCCTGCCCTGTTCCTGGCCTTGCATCTTCTGCAAACCCAGATACTGACAAGAAGTTCATCTGCTAATCCGAATTTTCCCATCTGAAACACTCTATAAAGTAAGGATTTATCAATTCTCTATATTAGCAAGGAAAGATATATATTAATGTTGAAATCCGTTGTCTATGTCTATCAATGCAATGTTTCATGCGCTTCATGGGCTCAACGCGAAGCAATAAACGCAAAGCATGCAAAATAATCTCTTATACGATTCCGAATATGTGGTGTTATGGGAACAAGATTAAAAATTTTAACGGCCTTCGCAGTTGTTTTGTTATTGATAATAATAATAACGCATTCATATCTCAAGCCTTACAACACGCAGTTGCCAAAGGAGAAGGTGACAGCAGTAAATTTTGAATACGCAAACGGCACATTGTCAAAAGCCAACGTCTATCTTGCCGAGAACCAGTTGCAGCAGGAGACAGGGCTCATGTATGTAAACTCAATGGGAGACTGCAACGGCCTGGGCGACTGCTATGGCATGCTCTTCGTATTTTCAAATTATTCGGAGCAGTGTTTCTGGATGGACAATACCTTAATGCCGTTGAAGCAGTTCTGGATAACTGGCAATGTGATAACCTTCGTTTATAACGCAACTCCCTATTCAACAAACACCATCTGCCATCCTGGAAATAGCGTACTGGAGGCCGATATCAATTCGAGCTTAAGGATAGGCGACAAAATCTCCATAATATAACGTGGCTTTGTATTGAAGATTCGGAATCAATTGGTTAGGGCAGCTTTCCAGAAAGAAGAAATAAAGGCATTCCCGACTCCAAGGCATGTGATCATCAACACTGCACATCGGCTAGCGGAATATATATATTTTATTAGACTTATTATCATTAACAAACAACCTGCAGATTTATCTGATTAGCATGGCAGCAGTAGGAATATCAAGCATAGAATTGACCGTCGCAGACGCCCTGGTTACAGACTCAGGGAGGAGCATAGCCAGGATAGACTCGAAGTCGCGCAGGGCGTTAGGTGTTGTTTCAGGAGACGTAATAGAGATAAAGGGCAAAATAAAGGCATCTGCTGCTACCGTGTGGCAGGCCCATCCAAGTGATGAAGGCCTGGGCTTCATACGAATAGACGGATACCTGAGGCAGAACCTGGGGGTAGGGATAGGCGATAAGATATTCGTATCAAAGACAGAGGCAAAGGATGCCGACAAGGTTGTACTTGCGCCTCCGCCAAGCCAACGTCCTCCTCTCTCACCCGATTTCGCAGAATATGCAAAGAGAAGGCTCGAGAACAGACCTCTTACAAAAGGAGATTCAATACCAATACCTATGTTTGGTCTTGTATTCAATTTTCTTGTCGTGCAGGTAATGCCTCACGGAATAGTCAAGATAGGCTCAAAGACAAATCTCATAGTAAAGGATGAGCCTGTATCAGAATCCATAGTTAAAATAGGCGATGTGCACTATGAAGACATAGGCGGCCTGGACGACGCAAAGACAAAGATACGCGAAATGGTAGAGCTTCCAATACGTTATCCTGAACTTTTTGAAAGGCTGGGAATAGACCCGCCTAAAGGAGTGCTTCTTTATGGCCCTCCTGGCACTGGAAAGACACTGCTTGCAAAGGCAGTAGCAAACGAGAGCGACGCAAATTTCATATCCATCTCAGGGCCTGAACTTGTAAGCAAATTCGTCGGCGAAAGCGAAGAAAAGCTCAGGGAGATATTTAAGAATGCTAACGAGAAAGCTCCTACTATAATATTCATGGACGAGATAGACGCCATAGCGCCAAAGCGTGAGGAAGCGACAAACGAGGTGGAGCGCAGAATGGTTTCACAGCTTCTCACCCTAATGGACGGCATGCCGCCTAGGGGCCAGGTCATAATTCTTGCAGCAACCAACCGTCCCGATGCGATAGATCCCGCATTGAGAAGACCCGGCAGGTTTGACAGGGAAATAGAGATAGGAGTGCCTAACCGAAATGCAAGAAAGCAGATCCTTCAGATACATACCCGCAATATGCCTATAGCAAAGAATGTAAACGTAGACGAGCTGGCTTCCATAACGCATGGGTATACTGGCGCAGACCTCAACGCACTGGTGCGCGAAGCGGCAATGGCAACCCTCCGTTCAATACTTCCAAAAATAATAGACAAACAGAGCATACCTGTCGATATACTTACAAACCTGACTGTTGACAATTCACACTTCCAGGAGGCATTGAGAAACATACAGCCAAGCGCACTCCGTGAAGTTTTTGTGGAAAGGCCAAATGTCCATTGGTCTGACATAGGCGCATTGGATCGGGTCAAGGAAGAGCTTCGGGAGGCTGTCGAACTGCCATTAAAAGAACCCGAACGCTTTGAAAAGATGGGCACGAGACCAGTCAAGGGCATACTTCTTGTTGGTCCCCCTGGCACTGGAAAGACACTGCTTGCAAAGGCAGTAGCTACCGAAAGAGAGGCCAACTTCATATCTATAAAAGGCCCTGAGGTACTAAGCAAATTCGTCGGCGAAAGCGAGAAAACTGTAAGAGAGATATTCAGGAAAGCAAGACTTGCATCTCCATGCATAATATTCATAGACGAGATAGATTCCATAGCCAGGTCAAGAGGCTCTTCAGAAGAGTCCAGGGTCACGGAGCGCGTGGTCGATACCCTGCTTACCGAAATGGATGGTCTGCAGGAACTGAAGAATGTCGTAGTCCTTGCAGCAACCAACCGCCCAGAAGATGTTGATCCTGCAATACTCAGGCCGGGAAGATTTGACAAGATAGTTGAGATACCAATGCCTGACCAGGATGCAAGATACTCGATACTCAAGATACATACGAAGAAGATGCCGTTGGACAAGGACGTGGACCTGAAAAACCTCGCCAGCCTTACCGAGAATTACACTGGGGCTGAGCTTGAGAACGTTGTAAGGGAGGCCGGAATGCATGCGATAAGGAAGAAGCGCGACATAGTGACGATGGAAAATTTCATAGCCGCTGTCAAGGACATAAGGCCGGCCATTCCAAAGGAGGTATCAGAAAGGATAAGACGGTTCAAGGAAGAGCCGGAAACCATGTATAGATAACGCTTAGTGATATAATGAAAATTGTACTCTCAGACAGGAAAATAGGAAAGACCGCACAGCTTGACATACCTAAGGATAACGAGGTTATGCTAATCGGCTCAAAGATAGGCGACGTAATTGAAGGAACCCCTGCAGGTCTTCAGGGATTCAAACTGAAGATAACCGGCCTCAGCGACAGCGCAGGGGCGCCATCAAGGCGAGAAATAGACGGCTCAAGGAAGGCAAAGCCTCTGTTGAGTTATGGCGTAGGCATGCGAATAAGGGAGAAAGGATACAGGTCAAAGAGGCTCATAAGAGGAAACACCATAAGTGCTGAAACCTCGCAGATAAATACTGTGATAGAAGAATACGGCCAGAAGTCTCCCGAGGAGCTCTTCAAGAAAGCCGAGAAGAAGGAATAATACTCTTTGCTACCAGATATCTATGATCCGCATGAAAAAAGCCGAAAGCCTTCCTGAAATCGTCGTAGGGGCGTACATCAAAAATGACTCTGACGAGTTTCTTTTTGTGAAGTCCAGATACGAAAAGAATGTATGGACTGTACCTGGGGGGCATGTCGAACGCGGCGAGAGGATAACCGACGCGCTCAGGCGTAACGTTTCAGACGAAACAGGTCTGGTAGTGAATCCTACGCGATTGCTAGGCATACAGGAAGAGCTCTCCAAGAACAAAACCGGAAGAGACAAAACCCATTTCATATTTCTCGATTTTCTCTGTGAAATAAGCCAGAAGCATGCAAAGCCAAGAACCTCCCAAGTGAAAAATCACATATGGGCCAGGCGCGGCAGGCTGAAGAGGATCAAAGTCGACAAATACACCAGGCACACCCTGAAAATGCTGAAGCTTGAAGGCGCATACGAACCTTACATACCCACAGTACTTGAGGACAGGCTTCTTAAGAAGTAAACAAACAAAAACATGATCATATGCTGAAACAAAGCGAACTTAACATAGGCACACTGGGCCACGTTGATCACGGCAAGACTACACTGGCATACGCAATATCTCACGTATGGACCGACGTTCACAGCGAGAGCATAAAGAGAAGCATGACAATAAAATTAGGTTATTCTGATGCTGTCATAAGGCGATGCGGCCCTGAAAGCAAGGCCTTTTATACTGTTCAGGAGAAATGCCCTGATGGGAAAGAGTCATTGCCGTACCGCCGCATATCCCTGCTGGATGCCCCTGGGCACGAGACATTAATGGCAACTGCGATAGCCGGATCATCCATAATAGATGCGGCTTTGCTTGTCATATCCTCGACAGAGCAGGTACCCATGCCCCAGACAAAAGAGCATCTCATGGTAATAAACGCAATGGGCATCACCAAGGTAATAATAGCGCAGACTAAAATAGACATAGTCGGCAAGGAGCGCGCCAAGAAGAATTACGAACAGATAAAGGCATTCATAAAAGGAACTCCTGTTGAAAACGCTCCGATAATACCTGTAATGGCCAATAAAGGCATAAACATAGATTCCCTTCTCAAGGAGATAGCAGAGATGAAGATACCAGAGCGCGACCTTAAATCAGATCCTGTAATGTATGTGGCAAGGTCTTTCGACGTCAATAAACCTGGCACCGAGATAAAGGATCTTGTAGGCGGCGTAATAGGAGGTTCGATAATAAGAGGCCAGTTTAAGATAGGCGACGAAATAGAGATAAGGCCAGGCATGAATCTTTCCAAGGACAAGTCAAAGCGCGAGAGCTATGATCCTATACTTGCAAGCATAACAAGCCTCAGCGCCGCGAGCGAACACCTGGAAACAGCCCAGGCTGGAGGCCTCATAGCAGTAGGCACAGACGCCGATCCTTCGCTGACAAAGGCAGACGGCCTTGTCGGGCAGATAGCGGGAAAAGCCGGAAGCCTTCCTCCAACTCTTAATGAGATAACCCTTGAATATCATTCGCTGGAGCGCACCGACCTTCCAAAGCAGTCATTCAGGCAGACCGAGCCTCTCATACTCGGCATAGGGACTGGAACATCGGTGGGCTATATAAAGGCCATAAAGAAGAATAGGCTCGAGATAACACTCAACCATCATGCCTGCATCGACAAGAAGGCCAAGATAGCTGTGATGCGGAATTTCGGGCAAAGATGGAGGCTATCGGGATTTGGCACATTGATGTAAACATTTATCTGCCATAGACTCTGGTTATTTCCGCAGAAACGAATTCGATAAATTTCTTCTGCTCCTTTTCATTCTGCAGCTTTCCAAATCTTTTTTTATCTATTGCAAATCCGGAAGCATGAGGGTGGCCTCCGCCCCCCATGTCCTTCGAAAGCAGGGTAGTGTCGCATATCCTGCTTCTCAGGTGGCCGGTGCCTTTTGATATGTTTATGTAGATTGCAAGGTCGCATCCTGTTTTCTTCATTATTGCCCCGCATCCGAATGTCGACTGAAGATCCTCTGAAAAGCCCAGCGATGCAAAATCATCAATCCTGTAAAGCTTTTTCAGCATGGCTTCTGTGCGGTTTTTGTTAATCTGATCAAACTTCTTCGCGTCAGTCGCCATCTCTGCGCTTACAAATCTGCCTTCCGATATGGTATCCACGATTTTTCTCAATTTGCTGTCTCTAGATACGCAAGGCCCGAGGGTATTGTAAGACATGATGCCCATTGCATAGGTTCCTATAATCTTCCTGTCCTTGCTTGTTTTAGCATCAATGTTGAAATCTGATTTGTGCACCAGCCTTACAAACTCCTCAAGGAACATCTCTCCGCGTTCCAGCCTTCCCGACGCAATGAGGTTCCTGTAAGTTATCTCAGTGGCGCAGTACTTTTCATTCTCTCCAACTACTGCAAGATCGCAGATTGAAGCTATCCTGTCTATCTGCCTCCGGCTCCATACATGATGGTCAAACCAGATAACCTTTCCTCCCTGTCTCCTGATTCTCTTTATCATATCTTCATACACATCCATCAGTGAATCGTTCATGCCCAGGTCTGTCAAAAAGAGCACTGCGCTTTTCCTTCCCAACCGTTTCAACAGTTCTGCAACTGCGTATGAGATGCCTTTTCCAGAATAATCAGCAAAGAATATGTTTTTGCTATCTATGCCGTATGCTGTCTTCAGTATTGCCGCACTGCCAAGTCCGTCTATGTCGCTGGCATGCGTAAGAGAGAAAATTTCCATGTGATATACAGTGTCTTACCATAATAAAAGCCATTCTACAAGAATTTTCGAGCATCTAACAGGATAAATTTATATATCTTATTGGGAGACTTTCAATATGGGGATAAAATGGGCGGAACACTATATGCAAGACCAAGTACAAATACAAGAGTGCCTAATGTTTCGGGACTCATGAGGTCGTACTCTGGCAGTCTTCACACGAAAACAGCAGAAGTCTTTCTTGAAACATTTATCGGCCTTACCCATGTAATCGGCTCAATACAATGTAGGGATTACAGGGACAACCGAATCACAGAAAAGATAGAGCCTCTGGGCGAAACAAGGATCAGGAAAGATTACACGATTTTTTTCGGAACGCCAAAATCAGACATAGGCAACTCCTATTTTGAGACAAAACTCTGTCTAGGCACGGTGAATGTGATATCCACTAAGACTGACGCTATTGTAAAAGAGCCTATCGAGTTCATAGTAATCATTGGCCTGAGCATGGGCGTTGCAAGCGCTGAGTTTATAAAAAATAGTCCGGAAACGTATTTTGAAATAAAAAGCGGAAAGAGTTTTCCTCCTGAAGAGCTATCCTTATCCATGCATCCTTGCATGGTAGATGACTATAACACTTCATATCCGCACGATAAAAAGTTTGGCCTGAATCTTGTCAGTGCCACAGACCTAACCTCTATCAGTTTCAAAAAGTTCAACAGTGACACAATGCGTGGCATGTGGATATATTCTGCAAAACTATCCCAGGTCCTCAGCATGCAGCTTGACGAGATGACCAAATCAATAAAAAGGTCTGAAGAGGAATATTGCAACGCGTTGGACTCAGGGGAACTGATTATAAGACACTGAAATCCGCCAAGGCTTCAAGTAAGGGCTTAAGCATCCCATTACATCAAGGATTAGCCAGCAGTACTCATGAGCACTACTGTGTAGGTGATATAATGAGTGTATTGGTCGTCTTGCCAGCGTCAAATTTGTAATAAACCTTGTGCCCGAGCTGATATCTGTCAAGGATTCCTTGCCTGTAAAGCTTGTTGAGTCTTGAACAGGCCGCATTTCTTCCCTTGTATTTCATGAATTCGACAAGGTCGTCAGCGCATATCATTTCCCTGGACTGCACGAAGTTAAGTATTCTCGAATCAAGATCAGACAGCGGAACTTCTCTATTGCTAACAGCATCAAATTCCTGAATCTCTCCACCCTCAACCTCTCTCTCATCCCGGCTGTCAATCTCCTTTTCCAGTCTTGCTATCTTTTCTGTGATACTTTCAAGTAACTTGTTTGATCTTTCGCGCTCTTCAACAAGCTGCTTCATGAGCGATGAGACTACGTTTTCTTCAGGTATCTTGCCTTTTTTTGAAGAAAGCTGCTCTATCTCCTCCTTGAGAGTTCTGAGTTCTTTTTCAAGTTGTTCTGTTTTTTTTGACAAGTCTACACCAATCACGCGCCATTCATGTCCGTATCGCGAACACTTCATATCCTTTTCATGAAAGAATCACGATACAATCACATATAAGGATTGTAAAGATATATAAATCTATCCTAATTACTGACGATATATAATATAAATGCAATTCCAGAATGGCCTGTGATTCATTTGTGATTTCTGGCGATTTAGACTAGCTAATGTCTTAAATATTGTTATCCGAATAACTAATTATTATAAAAACAGCAGATAAAATCAATTTATTTATGGAAAATAACAACAGATTAGTATACTGTGACAGTCATAATATCAAAAGAAACCAATTGCTCCTATCTCCTTTTACCAAGCCATCGAACGGCAGGTATTTTTTAATAACGTGCAGAAACCGGTTCCTGAGAGCAATTCCATTCTTTCTGCGCACTGCGATTCTGGCGACCGGGTCTGCCAAACATATCAAAGCCTGGAATACTGCATGGGCTTCACATTCTTCAAGAGTGTTTTGTATGCATACGATGTGGATGCCTGCCACAATGAAATGCAGAATTCGGATATTATGAAAATAACCGGGACAACATACCATATGGATACGTTCTTTACTAATACTGCCTCGGCAATTACCGATATTATCAGCGGAACGAATGCTGTTATGTTAACGGCCATCATTGAAAGCGACTGACCGCTTAATGCCATCCAGCTTTTGTTTAATGATGTAGTTCTGTCGAATTCCTTGTCATACATTATATGTATGGAAAGCGAGGCATTGAGGTTTGTAATGTGCAGCAATATCGCTATTACCATTACCAGCAGGAATGCTATTATTGCCAACACTGACATTGTTGTTATTATGTGGATTAAGAGTATCAACGCAGTTATATAGAATATCGGCACAAGAGGGGCAAGGTATGTAAGCGACATCAGCATTGGCCTTAAAACGCCTTTCCTGCCGATACCTGCGTAACTCGCCTTTGAAAAAGCGTTGAGTGGCGCAACAATCAATATCTCAAGCACAAAAAATATCGCCGTATATAAAAACGAGTCAAAAATGGTAACCGATTCAAATATCTTGAACAGATAAACTGCCAGTATTATGCTCCCTGCCGCGTTTAAAATCCAAGGCCAGGGGCTGGAAAAGAGCATCTGCACTGCATTTTTGATTGTATTCCCAACTGGCAGTTCAGGCGCAATTGAATGGGTCCATCCAAACTGGTCTTTCTTATCCTCGCTGAAGGTATGCTTGCGCAGTTTCTTTCTTTCAGCTTCAGTTATAGGCATGCTATCTACTTGTCAATAGGGAGAACTATAGTCGGCGGCTTATTCCCTGAATCTCCCTTCTTAACTCCCACGTACCTTATCGCGGTCCCTATTGCTGTTATTTCCATCCAGTTGCCCATCGGCACTACGTTAAGCTTTACCTCAACTACTCCGTCAGCACCAAGTTTCTCTGCCTCATCCTTCATTCTTCCAAGAGCCAATTCCCTGGCATTGTACATAAGCTCGGTTATCTGGGGTATTTCTCCCTTTGCCATTCCTTTCAATGAACTTCCTACTCCTCCTACGAACCCCATGCTGTACACTGAATTGCCCATGACAAGCCCTACAGGCATGTATCCTTTGTCAAGGAGAAGCCAGAAGTCTGATGTACTCAAATCGCTTGTGAATACCTGTGTGCCTGAATTATTAGCAGCCATCTTATCACGCATTTAAATTGACAAATAAATTTAAATAAGTGTCTCCTCTATTACCTCTCGGTTCAATGTCCTCATTTTTCAGAATTCTGCTGGCCATATCGGGATTCTTTCTGTTTTTCATAGGCCTTTTCATGCTTGCCACTCCGGCATGGTCCACGGGGTTGGTATTATCGGCCTTCGGGGTAATCTTTCTAATTTACTTCAACACTTCGGTTTCGCGGTCCCTTTCTCTCTACAAAATGCAAAAGGCATCAGACACACGCTCACAGAATCTTTCCCCATACGCTTTTCAAGATGGAAACTCCAAGAATTATCTCAGCAACTATTCCGGATTTACGGGTTCCTCCTCCCTTCCTTCTTCCGCTTCCCAATCAGGATATTCTGGGACATACTATTCATCGGCAAGTCCTGCTGTCGCATTCAAGCGCAAATCCTCTCCCCTGTCTATTATATTATCTGTAATAATCTGCGCGACAGTAATTTTGGGATTCTGGTATCTTTCCTTTATCGTATTCTTTGTAGCCTTACTGTTTGCACGCAGGCCCTCCCGTGCCTTCGCTTCAAAATGGATCAACAATCAACCTGGGATGGTTTCGGAGTCTGGCGATGGACTGGAATAGGATCTGGCAAAAACAAACACTCCGGACGCAGTTAGGCAGAAATGGCAGAAACAAAATACAGTTTTTAAATGGCGTACTATATGGGGTATTTGTTATCTGCCGTAAATAAGAGGTTCAATGCAGAATCAGGTTTATACAAATAATCCGTAGCTGGAGATGTGGGCCCAGTGAGATTTGAACTCACGACATCTGGCTTTCATACTGGATTGTACCATGCGGCAATCCGGGTTATAAGACCAGCGCTCTGACCAGGCTGAGCTATGAGCCCATGCTATCCAATAGCATTTAAATAAGTGTGAATACCAATATAAACATATCTGGATTTGGATGAAACATGTGAATCTGCGCAACGGCACGGCGCGTTCGCATAGAATCAGGCCAAATCTTCAATAATTACAAACAAGGCAACGACTATGGATCTGGGCGAAGGCATAAGGAAGGCAATTTCCAGGCTTACCGGAGCTACTGTGATAGACGCGAAGGTCATACGCGAGTTTAACAAGGAGCTTCAGAAGGCGCTAATTTCTGCAGATGTTGAGGTTGCTTTGGTATCGTCATTCACAAAGCGCATAGAGGATGCAGCCTTGAAGGAAAACATTCCTCCGGGGGTGACTCCAAGGGACTACATAACCAATATGGTCTATTCTGAACTGGTCAAGATGATGGGTGACAGCTACACTCCTGAAATAAAGCCGAAACGCATACTTCTCCTTGGATTATACGGCTCGGGAAAGACAACCACAGCTGCAAAGCTTGCCAAGTTCTATCAGGACAGGGGGCTGAGCGTGGGCCTGATAGCGTGCGACGTGACCCGCCCTGCGGCATACGAGCAGCTTGAAACCCTTTCAAAGCAGGCAAACGTATCCTTTTACGGGATCAAGGGAGAAACAGATATAGGCAAGATCATACGCAATGGCACCGCCGCGCTCAAGGACCGTAAAGTGCTCATATGCGATTCCGGAGGAAGAAGCGCGTTCGATAAGGAACTGGTCGACCAGCTGAAAGTAATAAACGACGGATTCCAGCCGACAGAAAAACTGCTTGTGATAAATGCGGATACCGGCCAAGTCGCAGGAAGGCAGGCGAAGGAATTCGACAGTGCGGTAAAGATAACAGGAGTAATAATAACCAAACTCGACGGTTCAGGGAGGGGCGGCGGGGCGCTAAGTGCCGTAAACGCATCGAATGTCAAGGCCACTTTTGTAGGAACAGGGGAAAAGCTCAATGCCCTTGACCTGTACGATTCAAAGAAATTCGTTGGAAAACTGCTTGGGATTCCTGACATAGAATCCCTGATAAAGAGCGTCAATGACGCTGTAAAGGAAGCCAACATAAAACCTGAAGAAATAAACATGGAAAATCTTGACTTTCAGACATTTTACACACAGCTCAAGGCCATGTCTAAAATGGGACCGATAAAAAATGTTCTGGGCATGATGGGTTTGAACGACGTCCCGAAAAATGTTGCCGAAGAATCGCAGGAGAAGCTGAAAAAATACGAAGCGATTATAGCTTCCATGACTCCTGCCGAACGAAGCTCCGAAAACCTTGTAAGGGATCATAGCAGAATTTCCAGAATAGCGAAGGGCAGCGGCACATCGGAGAAAGATGTAAAAGGGCTCATCAGCGATTTCAACAGGATGAAAAAGTTTTACGGCATGTTCAAGAACGACAGGTCATTCAACAAAAAAATATCAAAGTTCATGGGATCCGGCGGCAGTCCGTAGGGGTTTCCCATAGCAATTGGGCATTTCTGCCTTATCGGCATTGAATTTAATCGATACTGCCGCAGACTAAAGAATAAATAGCCTATCTTCTCATTAATTAATCGATAAGCTTGCCCGAAGAATCAATGCCTGCGCCTAAAATGGAAAAGCTCGTATTCCAGGCGAAGTTATCCGGAACACTGGAAAACCTGCAGGAGACTATCAAATCCCTGCCTGCCTATGAGATAGATCTTGACGGCGGCGTGCTGACGCTGGCAAGGGTTGAGAGCAGGAACATACACAAGATGCCATACTTATTCTATCTCATAGAAATAAAAAGCGAAGAAGTATCAGTTTCATATTCGATACCTTCTACTACTGGCGAAATACTTCGAAGGGCTTCCATACTCAAAGACTTCTCATCGCTCATGTCCCTAATCTCTGAGCATTACGTCGTAGACCAAGGCAAGCTAATGCAGTACATAGCATCAACTCTGGATACTACAATCAAAGGACTGAGCCAGCCTTATAGCACTCTATTCAACCAGTATAATACGGTGATGGTAGATTATCGCGCTGTAAAGCGCCTAAATGTGGAACTTTCCGCATCGAACAGAAATCTTATAGTCCAGACGAGCCAGCTTTCCGAGGAGAATAAGAAAATGTCCGAGGAATTGGATAAGCTAAAGAAACATTCGGACGAATCTCTCATGGTCATGGTGCAGGACTGGATAGACGTGCACAACAATTCGATTGACGTCAGCCAGTTCGCAAAGACATATGATATATCCGTGCCGAGAGCCGAGGAGATACTCGACAAGATGGTTTCTCTTGGCTATCTGGAAATGAAAGGCTGAGGTGCAATCCCTGGAATACAATATAGCGATTAAAAAGAGATTCAAATACCTCAGAATATACAAAATTTCGAAAAGACTAAACGACAACTCCAACATAGTTTCGAGAACAATGCAGTCGCTGGTTGACAAATATATATTGAAAAAGACAGAAGAGTAAGTACATGGTTTCAAAATTAATACTTATAGGGGCTGCAGGAACCGTTATGGGACTGATGGCTTTCATATTCATGATAGTATACATATCCTCCCAGGCCGCAACGCTGATTTCCGTGCTCAAGGCAGAGAATGTTACCGCCCTGGGGCCACTGTACGGCAATACTACTCTGATATCGCACAGCATATTCTCGTATAACAATTCCAAGATGGTGGTAGAATCCGCAATACTTGGATATAATTTTCATAATGCCACGCACGGGTATGCTGTGTTGAGAACGTATACTACAAATCCAATCCGCAGGGTCTATCTGGTCAATACCGGCTTCTCATGCTTTGAATGCTTCAGCAACTCGCAGATATTCGGAAGCCTGTACTCGAACATGGCGCACTACGGCATGATATTCAATTCCAGCAGTCTATCTATGGCAAATCTAAGCTCTGTGGGAAATCTCCCTGCAGGGTCAATACTCATAATCCCTTCTGGCCTGATGCCTTCATCACTTATCCCTAGTTTTCAATCCGGCCAGAATTCCAGCCAGACAAACCTCCTAAACCTTCTCTCAAAGGGCGATGTCATAATCTATGTGGGTGATAATTTCTCAAGGTCGATAAAGAATGGGATAACTTACTTCAATCCACAGGCATCCATGCAGGCTCTCGCCTCGGCCAATCTTACCACCACATTTCCCAATACTAGCCAGTCGGTAGGTGCAAATACGTTTTACTTTAATTCATCCACGTTCTCGTTCCGCGGAGGGAAGACCTTTGGCACAGCGGTATACAAAAACTACACTACCGGAACCATAGTGGCATTTCCGGGATATCCGCAGGTGGGATGGGCAGATGCAAACGTCATGGGTATAGATCTTGCAAACGCACTCCGCTACCGTTTCTGGATGAACATGACTGAAGAAAGCAACATATCGTACCTCAACGGACCTACCGGATCCGTCGCACTTTTCACCACAAGCAAAATACTGAACAATACGCCTGACATAGGGGAGGTCATAAACAACTCATATTCTCTTGTATCTGCAAGCTTCTTCAACAGGACAAACTTTGTTGTAAGGGAGATACCGTTTAGGCTCAAGCTTATACGCAATGGAACGCTAAGCATGCCGGGAACAATAGGGGAGAATCAGACGGTGCCGATATCCATTTCCATAAATTCCAGCGCTGAGTTAAGCAGAAGCCCAGCCAGTACAAAACTTTTTCACATCGATATATACAATGCCAGCCATGGCTATGAATACTCCCTGCGCGTCGGCTTTTTCAATACCTCACTTGGCATAGTAACCTACAATTCGTTTATACTAAATCCAGGCAACTATACTGCCTATCTGCGGGATTCAAACAACAAGGTATATGGCAGCGCCCTCTTCAGCATAACTCCATTCTACATAACCTACAATACTCTCAGTTTTGCAAACGGCACATTCAAGTTCAAAGTGATAAACAACAACATAACCGGGTCAAACATTCCTTACAATATAAGCATAAACCACGAGTATCTGCAATCCGGGGTTATCGAAAACGGAACAATCTCGTACATATTGCCGCACGGCTCGGTTATACCTTATGGCAATGAGACTATCTATTTCAACCTGTTTGGCATGGGCTACTACATGGTCGAATACTACTCAAAGCCTATTGCAGGCGGCATATCTCCGATATATCTGGAGTTCGGCATAGCGGCGTTTTTTATAATAGTGCTAAATCTTCTTGTAAAGGATCCAAACAGGGATGAGTTTTTCATAGATGTTCCTGCATTCCCGCCTATAGGCAAGACAGTGATAAAGGTACCAGACGCCGAAGTTATGAACATCTTCAATTCAACCAATGAGCGCTTCGGCTGGCATCACATGCCTCTTACAGCTGACGAAGTCAAGGCTGGAATAAACTATGGTATAAAATACGACAACATGCCCATAACGGTTACTTCTGCAAATGCCTCTGAGCTTTTATACAAACTTTCAACACAGGGCAAGGTGGAGAACATACTTTCTTACTTCATGCCAAAGAGATGGAATGATGAATCGGGGCATGACATAACTTATCTGGTGATATTCAGGAAGATTCATGATTTCGCACTCAAGAACGCGATGCTATTCACCGATATCGACAAAGCAGGAGACTGCGATATGCTTCTGACAAACAAGGGTCTGCAGAAGCGCATATATTTCTACTCGGAACACACAGGCACAAAGAAGATAAAGACAATTGCAGGCCAGGCGACATTCTTGGTATTTCTGACTTCTGAAGAGAAGGCGCAGTTTTCCGATAAGCTCTACAACACTTACGGGAAAGAAGCGGAAAGGATCAGGACTGCGATTGAGTCTTCAAGCTTGGTGCTGATAGATACTGAAAACCTCAGGCAGCTTACTTATTGAAGGTCTACGCCGTTTATAATTAGTTGCGTAATAAAACAGCCCGAACAATTATTGCCAAAGGCGACTATAAATTCAACAGGTAGCCATTTTATGCCATTTGGAAATACTAATACTCAACAGAGGTAGGGCAGGACTTGTCCAAACTTACGCTCAGGGAGATAATGTAAGACTTCAACAGGAAGCGGTTGTCAAGGAACTGAGAACCGATAAAACAGATCCTTTGGAGGATGCAGTGATTGCATGAATGCAGAGGAAGCCCACGCCGTTTACGGGTGGGGGAATGTCACGAAACAATAAACTTATAAGTTCTCACTTTTCATTTCATTCATCTGTGTAGCTGATATTACATGAATTCTAAAAAACTGCAAAGTGCCTCTGAATTTTTGTCAATATACGGGTTTGCAATACTTAGTATAGCAATATTCGTAACAATCCTATATTTTTTTCTCTCGGTGCCTAGTAGCTCAATTCCAAACCAATGCTCATTCTCAGGATATTTTTTGTGCAAGGACATAGCAATAGGCTCAAACTCAGTTTCGTCAAGGGCAGTATTCCTATTCACTAACATACAGCAATATGCGATAGCCAATGTAGTCGTCACTATAAACATGTCAAATGTGGGATCTTACAGCAGTAAATGCAGTCCAAATATCATACTTCCAGGAGGCGATCTCGAATGCGTAATAAACTTCGGAGTCAAGATAATTCCAAACCAATTGGCAAAGGGAACACTCTCGCTTAATGACAAAATATGCACCTCGATATCAGGAAACCAGTGCGGGCCAACAGTGCCTCAATCTTTCGGCGGCACATTCACAACCCACATTGCTCCTCTTGTGCCTCCGCCAAAATGCAGCATATCTCTTGATGTGCAGAATGCAACATCTTTTGTGGGGGTCAAGGACATGCTCACAGCTAATGTCAAAATCCTTGGATACGCCATAGCGGGGGCGACAGTAAACTTCACTTCTACTTCTGCAAATGTATTCTTCTCCCCGTCTCTTGTAAATACCAATTCAGACGGTAATTCTACTACATATGCTTTCAGCGCCGAACCAATAACCGGAGAAACCCTGACTGCGACATATACGAACTGCTCGGCAACAAACACCATAACCTTCGTGAAGCCTATCTATCTCACATTTACTTCAAACACAATAGGAAATAGTAATGACAATCTGCAATACCAGTCGGAAGTGGTGAATGTCAACTCAAAACAATATCTCATTTCGCAGCTTCCTACGCAGATAATGGCTGTATCCGGAACGGCCCAGCAGTATGCTTTCAATGACATACTGCCTTCAACCCTGACTGCCACCAGATATAACTACATATCAACCACAGGAGACTGCGGCGCATCACAGATAAGCCAGACAATCTCCCCTTCAACTTCCTGTAATGTTATAGGCAACTACGGCACACAGTACTTCCTTACCACTTCTGTAAATCCTTCAAATGGGGGAACACTGACTCCATCAAGCCAGTGGGTTGACTCTGGAAATCAGATTACTATAAATGCAGTTGCAAATACTGGGTATATATTTTTAGGATTCACCGGTACAGGCGCAGGTTCATATACTGGAACTGCATCCTCAGCACCTATAACTTTGAATAATCCAATCACTGAAACTGCCAACTTCAAACAGGAATACCCTGTTACGATATACACCAATCCTTCTGCCGCATCGAACTACTGGGGCGCATGCTTCAGCACCAATGCAAGCGCAACGGCACCAGGATCCAACGGAGTGAC
Organism: Microcaldota archaeon; assembly: GCA_021846005.1. Lineage (GTDB taxonomy): Archaea > Micrarchaeota > Micrarchaeia > Micrarchaeales > CABMGC01 > JAJZIZ01. Next base: position 148 of record JAJZIZ010000011.1, on the reverse strand, counting down.
ATGTACAAGCATACCTGCAGGGAATTCGTCAGTGACTACAATGCTTCCGCCGGGGACATCGATACCATACCTGTGCACTGCGGCATGGTACGGCACAGGCGGCTACTACTTCAGCGGATGGTACGTAAACGGCCAGTTTGTCTCATCA
>JAJZIZ010000010.1 GCA_021846005.1 Microcaldota archaeon | reverse complement strand
TGAGAAGATCGCATATGCGATGGGAACCGGTACATGGGTGGCAGGCCAGACCGGAGTATCACAGGTTCTTGACAGGACTAACCTGATAAGCACATATGCCCATCTAAGGAGGGTAAAGTCTCCGCTTACAAAGAAGCATCCGCACTTCAAGGCAAGGGACGTGCCCGGGACACAATGGGGGAAAATATGTCCTTCAGAAAGCCCCGAAGGCCAGGAAGTAGGGCTTACCAAGTATCTCGCACTCATGTCAAAAGTAACAGTAGGCGCAGATGAGGAAAGCGTCGAGAAGAGCGTAAGGACTCTGGGCAACATAGAGTCTCTATAAATCGAGGCAGATTGAATGAGCAACAAAAAAACATATTTACATCTGAACGGCAGGGCAATAGGGTTCATAGAGGACCCAAAGAAGTTTGTCAACGAAGTCAGGCAGTCAAGGCGCAAAGGCCAGATATCCGGAGAGGTAAACATAGCCTACTTCGAAAAAAACGGAGAAATACACATAAACACAGACCGAGGAAGGCTCAGGAAGCCTTACATAATAGTCGAAGGCAGCAAGTCTAAAATGACTGACGAACTGATGGACAAGCTGAAAAAGAAGGAAATAACTTTCAATTACCTGCAGAGAAGCGGAGTAATCGAGTATCTTGACGCAGAAGAAGAAGAGAATGCATTTGTGGCCCTCAGCGAAAAGGAGATAAATGAGAACACAACGCACATAGAGGCCAACTATACTTCAATATTCGGGCTTACTATCAACACCTCGCCATTCCCTGAGCACAACGCGCTTGCAAGGCATGCCATGAGTGCAAACTTCATCAAGCAATCACAGGGTCTTTATGCAACAAACTTCAACCACAGATTCGATTCAAGAAGCTATTTGCTATACTACCCTCAGGTGCCTATTGTAACAACCGCATCATATGGTTCTACTGGGCTGGAGACCCATCCTTCAGGACAGAATTTCGTAGTTGCCATATCCACATATTATGGATATAACATGGCAGACGCCCTGGTAATAAACAAGGCAGCTGTAGATCGCGGAATGGGAAGAAGCACATTCTACAAATCATACAGCGACGAGGAAAGAAGATATCCTGGAGGGCAGAAGGACAGATTCAAGATCCCATCGCCCACTGCAGACGGATACATGGGGGAGCATGCATATTCAAAGCTCAGCGAAGACGGAATAATAGAGCCCGAAGTATCTGTAAAGGAAGGCGACGTCATGATAGGAAAAGTGGCACCGCCAAGATTCCTGGAGGAGAATATAGGCGCAGGAGGCTTGGAGGAGAAAATGCGCGATGATTCAACTTCATTAAAAACAGGGGAAGTGGGAAAGGTAGACAGCGTTATACTCACTGAGACTTCCGGAGCAACAAAGATAGTCAAGGTACGGATAAGGAGCCAGAGAATACCTGAAAAAGGAGACAAGTTTGCAAGCAGGCACGGCCAGAAAGGAGTTCTCGCACTGAGTGTTAACCAGGAGGATATGCCTTTCTCGGAAACCGGAATAGTCCCTGACCTGCTTCTCAATCCGCACTCCATACCTACAAGACTTACCTTTGGCCATCTTATGGAAATGCTTGCCGGAAAGGCAGGCACAGTCAACGGCAGGCATACTGACGGAACTGCATTTGCAGGAGACGGGAAAGAGAGAATAGCCGAGTATGGGAGCATGCTTAAGAATTCCGGATTCGACGAACACGGAGACGAGATCTTATACGACGGAATAACTGGAGTGCCATTCAAGTCAAAGATATTCACTGGAGTTGTATACTATAACAGGCTTTATCACATGGTAAGCAATAAGATACAGGTAAGGAGCAGGGGCAAAGTACAGATACTTACCCATCAGCCTACCGAAGGAAAGGCAAGGCAGGGAGCCCTGAGATTCGGTGAAATGGAACGTGATGCCTTGATAGGCCACGGCGCAAGCCTTCTCCTGAAGGAGAGGATGCTTGACCAATCTGACAAGACAGTGGTTCTCATATGCAAGGACTGCGGCGAAATAGGCTACTACGACCATGTTAAAAGGGCAAATGTCTGTCCTATAGACGGAAGCAGCCAGATAGTGCCTGTAGAAATAAGCTATGCATTCAAGGTGCTCTTAGACGAGATAAAGTCAATGCACATAATGCCAAGCATAAAAATGAAGGAATGATAACATGCAAGCCGAAGCGATAAACTATATAAGATTCGGGATAGTCTCCCCTGAAGACGTAAAAAAGATGAGCGTTGCAAAGCTTACAGTGCCTGACACCTACAACGAGGACGGCTATCCTATAGACGGGGGCCTGCTAGATCAGCGCCTCGGGATAATAGACCCTGGACTTATCTGCAAGACCTGCGGCGCAAGGGCAAAGACCTGCCCGGGCCACTTCGGCCACATAGAGCTCGTAAAGCCAGTTATCCATTCCGAATTCTCAAAAATCATCTATATGATACTTCAGGCAACCTGCATGAACTGCCACCGTATTCTTCTGGATGAGGAGCAGATAGAGGCCATAAGAAAGATAGATACAATAGCCAGAACAGGCGAACCAGGGATAGAGGCTGTAGTGCTGGAAGGAGCAGAAGCCGAGACAGAGGAAAGCATGCAGATAGCGAAGCAGGCAAAGAATCAGAAGGCAAAGAAGGTAAAGCGCACAAAGCGCTGCCCATACTGCAACGAAGAACAGCAGAAACTGAAGTTTTCCCAGCCTACATACTTCACGTTAGGCGAAAGAAGGCTTAAGCCCGACGAGATACGTGACATGCTGGCAAAAATAAGCGATTCTGACCTCAAGCTCATAAACGTAGATTCGCAGAGGTCAAGGCCCGAATGGCTCATAATAAACTCATTGTTGGTGCCCCCTGTAAACGTAAGGCCTTCCATAACTCTGGAATCAGGAGAAAGGTCCGAGGACGACCTGACCCACAAACTAGTGGACATAATGAGGATAAACCAGCGCCTCGAGCAGAACATCAATGCAGGAGCGCCGCAGATCATAATAGACGACTTATGGGAACTTCTGCAGTATCACGTTACTGCATATTTCAACAACGAAACATCAGGGATACCCCCTGCGAGGCACAGAAGCGGCAGGGCTCTGAAGACCCTGGCACAGAGGCTGAAAGGCAAAGAAGGAAGATTCAGGTATAATCTGAGCGGAAAGAGGGTAAATTATTCTGCAAGAACAGTTATAAGCGTAGATCCGTACCTTGACATAAACGAGGTAGGCGTTCCCCGCGAGATCGCAGAGAAGCTCACTGTGCCTTTCTATATTACACAATGGAATCTCGAATACGCAAAGAAGCTTGCAGAAAACACAGAATATCCTATGATACTCAACATAATCCTGCCAGACGGCAAGCGCCTCAGGGTTCTTGAAGGAAACAAGGAAGAAATCATGAAAAGCATAGTGCCAGGCACCATAATGGAAAGGCAGGTTATCGATGGAGACATAGCTCTTTTCAACCGGCAGCCTTCATTGCACAGGATATCCATAATGGCACACAAGATGAAAGTCCTTCCTGGAAAGACATTCAGGATAAACTACTGTGCAACAGCACCATACAATGCCGACTTCGACGGAGACGAAATGAACCTGCACGTGCCGCAGACTCTAGAGGCGCAGGCAGAGGCAAGATATCTGATGGAAGTGCAGTACCAGATATTTTCCCCAAGGGACGGCTCAGCAATAATAACAAACAGCGAAGACGGAATCAGCGGCATGTACGCGCTAACCAAAGACGGCAACAGCATAACAAAGGATCAGGCATGCTATCTGCTGGGGATATGCGGTGTATACAGCCTCCCGAAGGCCGATAAAAATGGCATGTATTCTGGAAAGGATATATTCTCAATGATTCTTCCTGAAGGCCTTGAATACACCCAGAAGACAAAGATGGGCAATTTCGTAATAAAATCCGGAAAGCTCATTGACGGAGTGGTCACAAAGGAAACATATGGCAGGGACAATGGACTTGCGATAAAAATAGCAATGGATTTCGGCTATGAGGAACTGAGGAAATTCATATACGTCTCTTCAAAGCTTTCCGATGCATACGTTACTCTAGCCGGTGTAACTGTAGGCGTCAAGGAATACGCCATAGACAGGAAAACCGAAGAAGAGAAGGAGAAGATTCTCAGAGATACATTTGCAAAGATCGAGAGCATGATCTTGGAATACAAGACGGGCAAGTTTGAGCCTCTTATAGGATACACTCCAAAAGAGTCTCTTGAAAGGATGATAATAGCAGAACTGAACCTGGCAAGGAGCAACGCAGGGGAGTACCTCGCAAGACATTCTAACGAGGCCAACAGCGCAGTGGAAATGGCCCTTTCAGGATCGAGAGGCAGCATACTCAACCTCGAGCAGATGTCTATGTTCTTAGGCCAGCAGGCAACGCTGAGCGGCGGAAGGATAAAGAGAGGTTACTATACAAACCGTCTCTTGCCTCACATAAAGCCTGGAGACGTAGGCCCTACTGCGAGAGGATTCATAATTACAAACTACTATGGGGGCTTATCTCCTGTTGACGTATTCAGCCACGCAATAGGTTCGAGAGGTTCTGAAGTGTACAAGGCGCTGCTCACCGGCAGGTCAGGGTATCTTTACAGAAGGCTTTCAAACGCACTGCAGGACTATTATGTCAAGAAAGACCTCAGCGTAAGGGACATAAACAACAACATAATCGAGACGATATATGGCGCTGATGCCATAGATCCTGTCAAGGTACAGTTTGCAAAGATGAAGAAGGAGGAGAAAGAGTGATGTCATGAAAGAATCCAACAACAAACGCTTTACTGTGAACTACGGAGAACCGGTGGGAATGCTTGCGGCACAGTCCATAGGAGAACCTGGAACCCAGATGATTCTCAGGACATTTCACTATGCAGGTATAGAGGCAACCATCGCGACATCTGGACTTCCTAGGATAGTCGAGCTTGTAGACGCAAGAAAAAAGCCGGCAACACCTATAACCTACGTATATCTTAACAGCGCAACAAAGTCCAGCTTTGAGAAAGCCGAGAAGACGGCAAAGCTCATAAATGAAGTAAGCATGGGCAGCATATCCAAGAGGGCGATAGAAAGTTTCTCCAAGGGCGCCATAAAGTTCATAATGGACAAACAGGCACTCGTTGCAAACGATCTTACGCCTTCGCAGGTAGCACAGAAGCTGTCAAAAGCAATGCTCCTTGAGGCAAAGGTGGCAGAGGACGGCAATATAATAGTCAAGCTCAAGACAAAGAACCTCAGCGAAATCCGCCAGACAAGCGTCAGAATAATGCGCAAAACCATACAGGGAGTAGAAGGCGCAGGAAAGGCAGTAATCCAGAGGACTAAAGACGGCGAATTCTATGTGGTGGCAGCAGGCAGCAACATAGAAGGCGTAATTGATGTTGAAGGAATCGACCGCTCAAGGCTTTATACGAACGATGTCTTTGCAATGTACAGGCTCTTCGGAATCGAAGCCGCAAGGAATACCATAGTCAACGAATTGAAGAAGACACTTGACGAGCAGAAGATCGACGTTGACGAGAGGCACATAATGCTGGTGGCCGACGCGATGACTTACTCCGGAGAAATAAAGGGAGTCGGAAGGCACGGGTTAAGCGGACAGAAAAATTCAGTATTCGCCAAAGCTGCATATGAGGAAACCATAAAGCATTTGGTCAACGCGGCATCATTCGGAGAGATAGATCCGATGAAGGGAGTGACTGAGAACATTCTTGTAGGAAAGCAGATCCCGATAGGCACCGGCTCAGTCAGGCTTGCAGTCAAGAAGGAAGACATCAAGAAATCAAAGCAAGCATAGGCGGGAGAAGTTACCTGCCCAGCGCCGCTTCGATTATAAACTGATCGCCATGATACTCAAAGAGGCAGAACGTAAAGTAGGCAAATCCGACAAGGACGGATTTACCTTTCCAATATACGACGGATACTCCCTCGCCAATGTTCCTAATACTGCAATGAAGATAGTGGGGATAAAACCAATAGGCCCAGTCCTTGACAGCTCAATAACCGACAAGATAGACACCAGCAACATAAGAAAAGTAGTGATACTGCTTATAGATGGTTTTGGCTATCCGATGTTCCTGAAGTCTCTCAAATACGCGTCTTTTTTCAGGAAAATTGCCGAAAAAGGAATAGCCTGTCCTATAACCTGCGGATTTCCCTCGACTACCGCGGCGTCGATAACTACCATGAATACAGCCAAAACTCCGCAGGAGCACGGTGTTATCGAATGGACGCTATATCTGAACGAGATAGGCCAAGTCGTAAACACACTCCCTTTCACCTCCATAGAAGATGTCCATCTGAAGGGAAAATATAGCCCTAAAATCCTATATAACGGAATCACAGTCTATGACAACGCAATCAAGGCAAACGTTAAGGCATATACTCTTCTCGACGCCCAGCTTGAGAAATCCGCATACAACCAGCTTTTCAAATCCAAGAAAATAAGCGAGGTGCACATAAAAAATTCAGACTTTGCAATAAAACTGCGCAAAATCCTCGAATCAGAAAAAGGCAAGTCCTATGTTTATTCGTATTTAGCAAGTGTGGATACCACCACGCATGTGCACGGGCCACATACGGAGGAATCCGAAGCCGAGATACTTGCGGTTTCCCAGACCTTGGAAGAAGGCCTGCTGCGCAAAATTAACAAAAAAACTGCATCGGAAACCCTGCTTATAATAACTGCAGACCACGGGCATACTTCTATAGACCCAAGAAAAACCATCTATCTTGACAAATACAAGCAACTCGAGGAATACTACCAGTGCGCTCCTGACGGGAAAATAATTCCTCCTACGGGAGGGCCGAGAGACGTTTTCCTGCACATAAAACCTGAGAAGCTCGAAGAGGCGTACTCATTCCTGTCAAAAAAACTATCAAAGACTGCAAAAGTAATCAAAACCAAAGATGTAATATCCAAAGGTCTTTTCGGTAATGGGAAACCCAATAAAAAATTCAAGTCACGTGCCGGAGACATACTAATACTTCCATACAAGGGAAACTCTGTATGGTATCACCATCTGAACGGGCACAAATTCGACAAACTTGGCGTGCACGGCGGCCTTACAAAAGATGAAATGCTGATTCCGTTCGCAGCGGCAAGAATCTCTGATCTTCTTTAGCCGAATAAAAATTTCGTGCGCTTTCGTACTCACCGTTTATTAAAGCATTACCATAATAATTTATCATGGAAGCAGACGCGATTTTGATTATTGATTTCGGAGGCCAATACTGCCATCTCATAGGGCGCCGAATCCGCGAAATGGGCGTCTACTCCGAAATAGTGCCATATGACATAAGCCTCAGAGAGATCCAAAGCCTGCAAAAAACTCTCGGAATAAAAGGGATAATCCTGTCTGGTGGCCCATTAAGCATATATTCTGATGACTCGCCAAAAATGAGCCGGGAAATATTGGAACTGGGATTGCCGATATTGGGAATATGCTATGGCCACCAACTGCTTGCCAATTATCTAGGTGGCAGAGTAAAGAAAGCCGGCAAGCCCGAATATGGTAATTCCACGGCAAACATATCCATCAAAACCGGAATTCTTTACGGGTTAAACAATAGGGAAAAAGTATGGATGAGCCATGGTGACAGCGTCGTAAGCCTGCCTAAGGGTACAGACATTACCGCAAGCAGTCCAAACTGCAAGATAGCCGCATATGAAGACGGCAAAAGAAGAATATTCGGCGTGCAATGGCATCCTGAAGTGGTGCATACTGAAAACGGATTAAAGATACTTTCCAATTTTCTTTTCAGGATATGCAAATGCAGAAAAACCTGGAAAGCGGAAAGAAATGCCTCTGAATACGTTAGCAAGCTGAAAAATGAAGTCGGCTCAGGCAGCGCCATAATGGCCATGAGCGGCGGAATCGATTCTACTACCGCGGCATTGATAGCGTCAAAGGCTCTGGGGAAAAGGCTGACTGCGGTATTTGTGAACACAGGACTCATGCGCAAAGATGAACCTGAAAAAATATCCAAGATTGCAAAGAAGCTTAAGATAAATCTTGTAACTGTCGAAGCGGCAGACCTGTTCTTCTCAAGCCTTGATAATGTTTCTGATCCTGAGGAAAAAAGAAAAATAATAGGCAGGGAGTTTATACGCGCGTTTGAAGCGCAGGCAAAAAAGACAAAGGCAGAATTTCTAATACAAGGCACAATATATCCTGACCGCATCGAATCAGGCCACTCCAAGAATTCAAGCGTGATAAAAACACATCACAATGTAGGGGGAATACCTGCGGACTCCAAATTTAAAGGCATCATAGATCCACTCAAAGATCTCTACAAGGACGAAGTAAGGAATCTGGCGAAGAGCATGGGCATACCAGCAGAAATGGTCCACAGGCAGCCATTTCCAGGTCCGGGTCTCGCGGTCCGGATAATGGGCAATGTAACAAGAGAAAAAGCGGAAATACTGAAAGAAGCAGATGCAATAGTATGTTCAGAACTAGAAAAAATACCCATGACGAAACGTCCTTGGCAATATTTTGCAGTGCTTACCGGATCCAAATCAACAGGGGTAAAGGGGGACAGCAGAGCATATGGCAATGTCATCGCGGTGCGGGCCGTTGAAAGCAAGGAAGCAATGACGGCGAACTTCTCAAAAATACCATTCGAGATCCTCGAAAGGATATCCGGAAGGATAACGGAGGAGATACCCTCAGTCGTAAGAGTGGTCTACGATATAACCAACAAGCCTCCATCTACAATAGAGTGGGAATGAATTTTGCATTTGATCTAATTCAAATCAAGCAGAATGTTCACAAAACTCATATAAACATTATCTGCGTATAAATCATATGGAAATAAACGACAGCAAATTTGGAAATTGTAAAACCGCGTATTCTTTCGACGAGCTTCTTATGCTTCCTGGCTATGCCCAAATGAGCCCAAAGGACATAGACTCATCAGCAGTCCTGAACGGTATAACTCTCAAATCTCCTTTTCTATCTGCGGCAATGGACACAGTCACAGGCCCTGAGATGGCTATAGCTCTTGGTCTTAGCGGCGGTCTTGGCGTAATACATAGGAACTGCAGTACAGAAGAAGCTCTGGCCATGCTGCGTGAAGTCAAAAATTTTAAGATACCGGAAGGCAATTCAAATGCCACAAAGGATGCAAGCGGAAGACTAGCGGTAGGAATAGCCATATCTTCCGAGGTGGAGCGTGCAATAGAGGTAGCCAAGGAAGCTGACATCTTATTCACTGATGTGGCAAGCTTTCACAACCAAAAAATATTTGACGCGGTTAAAAAAACAATAGACGCCACCGGGAAGCAGATAGTCATAGGCAATCTGGGTACTGAAGAAGGAGTAATGCACGCGGTAAAGGAGATAGGCGCGGAAAACATTTCCGGGATAAAGGTGGGCATGGGGAGCGGCTCCATATGCACCACAACCGACGTGACAGGCGTAGGTTCTCCCGTTCCGTTCGCCGTAGCCGAAGCAGTCTCAGCACTTAAAAAGCTGAACCTATCAATCCCCATAATCGCAGATGGAGGCATACGAAAGCCCAGGGACATTGCTATATCATTCGGTTTAGGAGCATCATTTGTAATGCTTGGAAATATATTCGCAAGATGCGACGAAAGTCCAGGAGAGAAGGTAGAGAAAAATGGCAAGTACTACAAGGTATACTGGGGAATGGGAAGCAAGGAAGCCAGGTCAAAGCGCGCTGCCCTTGACCGCTATCAGGATTCGGGCAAAGGCAAAAACATCGAAGAGGGAATAAAGATACATGTTGAATCCGAAGGTCCAGTAAGCGACAAAGTTGAAAAAATGACTTATCAACTGAAGACAACTATGGGTTACATAGGCGCCAGGAAGATATCTGAGATAAGGGCCAAGGCAAACTTTGCAGTGATCAAGCCCAAAGGAGAGAAAATAGGAGTGGAATAATGGCAATAGGCGCGGAAGAAAAGTTAGCAGAGCTTCATGTTCATCTTGGAGCTTCAGTAGATCCGGCAACCATGTGGGAGATAGCGCACTCCCAGGGCATAAAGCTACCGACCAAGGACTACTGGAAATTCGCAGACTTGATAACCGTCAATCCCAACAACGTAAAATCTCTTGAGGACTACACTGCACTTTTCAAATGGACCGAACTGATACAGTCAAGTCCGCTTGCAGTGGAGCGTGCAATCTACCAGACTATAGCAGGAGCGTATCGAAAGAACAACATAACTTTACTGGAACTCAGGTTCAATCCTATGAAACGCAACCGCGGAGGCGAACAGGATCTCGACCAGATTATAATGGCAGCAACCAGGGGTCTTGACCGGGCCTCTATGGAATATCCTATAAAAGCCGGAATCATAATATGCCTCGATAAAAATACCTTCACATACAAACAAAATGAGGTACTGGTGCAGAAAGCAATAAAATACAGGGAAAGGGGAGTCGTAGGCATTGACATGGCAGATCCAATCGGGCCAAAATTCCTATATTCGGACTATAAAAAGTTATACAAGCAGGCAAAGGATGAGGGCTTAGGGCTGACCGTGCACGCAGGGGAAAACGAAGGTTCGAACTCTGTAATAGAATCAATAACAAACCTGGAACCCGACAGGATAGGTCACGGAATACAATCTTCTGATAGCGAAGAGGCGCTGGACATGATAAAGGACAACAAAATAACCCTTGAGGTATGCCCCACATCAAATCTTCACACGCGGGTCGTCAGCGGCATTCCCCACATGAAAAAGATCTTCAACAAATTGAATCTCAAGGGTATAAACTATACCATAAACACCGACGGCCCTGAACTGCTAATGACAAACCTTCGCAACGAGATAGACTTCCTTATGGCAAAAGGCATATTGACTGAAGAAGAGGTTCTAAGATCAAACAGGCACGCCTTCAAGGCCTCTTTTGTAAAGTGACTTATAGATAAGGATAAAAAGACCAATATCTTAGTGTTTATACGGCGGAGCATATGAAAGAAAGGCTTACCATAACCCTTGACAACGAACTGCTCAAAAAAGTAGATTCTACCATAGACGGGGTAAACATCCGCAACAGGTCCCATGCAATAGAACGCCTTTTAAGCGCAGTGCTAGAGCAGAACTCTCCTAAAAAAGCGGTAATACTTGCAGGAGGCAACACCATCAATACAAAACAGCAGTCAGGTGTGCCCAAGCCGATGCTCATGGTAAAAGAAAGGCCAATACTGGAGTATGTCATAAAGGAGCTCAAGCGAAATGACATAACCGACATACTGATATCCATAGGAAAAGGAGGGGACAAAATAACAAGGTACTTTGGAGACGGAACCATATTCGGAGTAAAAATAAACTACATTAAGGAAGACTCTCCAAAAGGCACTGCCAACGCCACTGATCTCGCAAAAGGTCTTGTAGGCACATCTCCATTCTTTGTAATAAACGGGGACAACATATTCAAGATAAATCTGCAGGAAATGTACAGGCAGCACATTACCACCAAGGCAGAAGTTACCATAGCCCTATATCCAACTGACATAACTACTGGTTTCGGAGTTACAAAGCTTGACGGTTTCAAAGTGACAAGTTTCTTGGAGAAGCCGACTGACGAAAAGGGCAAGCTCATAAGCGCAGGCGTATACATATTCAACCAATCAATATTCAATACAATAGAAAGGGAGAAATCAAGCCACATAACCCTGGAGAAGAATATCTTTCCGAAGCTTGCATCTTCCGGTGACTTATATGGCTATGCCTTCTCAAGTCCCTGGTATCCTCTGGACTCGAAAAACATTCAGGAAAGCCTAAAGCTTCTTGAAAAAGTTGCAGATTCGCTTGTAAAGTTCTGATTTTACGGAAAAATAATCCTATGCTACGCAGCCAAAACCTAATCCGAACCGATAGCAATTTATATACATATGATAATATCTTACTTAGTATGATTATATCTTATAATCTACTGAAACGGTGCGTGATCCTTTATGGCGGCAAAGGAAATTACCATGGCAAACGGAATAGCGAGGGCGGATATCCTAAGGGACATACTAACGTCCCATCCCCTCCCTATCCGCGCGGCCTCCGCATCGGCACTGCCTACTATCATAAGGCCTCCCCCCTATGGAAACATATCTACATATTCCTGCAGTCCTGAAATAAGCATATCGATAATAAACATGCCCAATGGCAAATTCAAGGCACGTTCCCCTTCGGGATATCATCTGATCGGCCTATCTGACAATCCTATTATAGCATCCTGGCAATCAAAACAAGGTGAAGGCGAGGTGACAGTCCCACGGGGCATAATACTGCCTCCTGGAATTAATTATGAGATAAAAATAAGCGGCAACTCCTGTCTAAGTCTCGTGCAGATAAAGCAGCAAGGTAGCCTCCCGCCCTCGTTTGTCTCGCCTGTCAAGTTTTCACAAAAAACAATAACTGAAATTTTTAGTGGAACCCTGGATCTGGAGTGCCACATAGGAACCAGCGGAGCCGATCAAAATTTCCATTTGCATAGGCATTCCAATAAAATCTACCTCGGCTACGCCGCAACAGACGTGATATACATGGACAATAAAGAATTGAAATTTGCCAGAGTTCCAACAGGAGGGGGCATAATCATAAATCCAAACACTCTTCATTATCCTATTTTGAATCCAGAAGCAAGTTCTTTCATACTGACCACTCCGAGCCATGGTCCTGATGAGATAGCAATGTCATATCAAGAAATCAAGAAGGCACTGGCATTTCAACTTAAGAGAACCTGAGAAAGAGTCCCTATTCAATCTTCTTAAAAAGAAGTTCCCCTCTGCTTAGCTTTCCCCTGAACAATTCCCTAAATCTGCAATCATCAATGCTTTCTATGCGTGTTCCTATCTTTCTGGCAATCTTTTCTGAAGATTCCGGTATAAACGGATACAAGAGCACTGCCGATATTCTCAACGATTCCAGAAGATTATATAATATTGAATCCAGTTCAGCACCGCTCTTTTTCCAAGGTTCTTTCATATTTACGTAAGCGTTGCAGCTTCTTACAAATTCCATTATCTTGTCCAAAGCTTCGTGCAACTCGTCCTTTTTCATCTTATCCTTTATGTCATCAAGATGAAGTTCTGCATCCAGTTCTGCCTTTCCGGAGAATTCCGCTCTGCCTGATTTTTCAGCTATTGTCAATACCCTATTTACCAGATTTCCCAAGTCCCCAACAAGTTCCTTGTTGTATCTGTCCTTTATGCCTTCGCTGGAAAAGTTGCCGTCTCCGAATGTGGAAATATCTCTCATCAAATAATAGCGCAGCCCGTCGGTTTCATACTCCTCCATCACCTCTATCGGGTCTATCACATTTCCAAGAGACTTGCTCATCTTTTTTCCATTGACTGTAAGAAAACCGTGTACAAAAAGTTTCTTCGGAGTCGCCAAGCCTGCGGACATGAGAATCGCAGGCCAATAAATCGCGTGGAACCTTATGATATCCTTTCCTATGACGTGCATATCAGCCGGCCAGGTCCTTTCAAAATTCTCTTCGTCTTTTCCATACCCTGCGGCAGTCAAATACACCGCAAGCGCATCGAACCAGACATAGATTATCTGTTCAGGGTCGTCTGGAACAGGAATGCCCCATCCATGCGCTCTTTTCACCGATCTTGAAACGCTAAAGTCCTCAAGCCCCGAGCCAACGAAACTAAGGATTTCATTCTGGCGCTCTTCGGGCAGAACCTTATATTCTCCTGATTTTATGAGGTTCTTTATTCTATTCTGATATTTAGAAAGCTTGAAAAAATAATTCTCCTCGTCAACGTCATCAGGCTTTGTATTATGGACCGGGCATTTGCCTTCATTTAGCTCACTTTCAGTATAAAATGCCTCGCATCCTACGCAATACAATCCCTTGTACTTCTTTCTATACAGGTCTCCGCTGGCTTTGCACGCTTCCCATAGCTTATAGACTCCGTTCCAGTGTTCCTCTTTCACCGACGATCTGACGAACGGGCCGTAAGATAGTCCTATCTTTTCTGCAAGCTTCCTAAATGATGCGGAATTCTCGGCGCAGAGTTCGGCAGTGCTGATATGCCTGGCTTCGGCAGCCTTTACATTTTTGAGGCTGTTCTCGTCAGTTCCAGTGCCAAGGGTGACCTTGTCTCCCAGCAGCCTGTGGTACCTGGCAATTACATCTGCCTGTATGTATTCAAGGGCGTGGCCTATGTGCGGACTTGCGTTGACGTACGGTATAGACGACGTGATATAAAATTTAACCAAAACAATTACCTAGAACTTCCACTAATCTCTTTTTCATGCATCATTTTTAATTCTTTAGAAGCTTATATAGTTTTCCTAGAGGAGGGTGTTAGTTATGGACGAAATTGCAGCTGCAGAATTAAGCGACAAATTCCTCGAATTCTTCAATGAATATTACATAGACCGGATAAACGACATGTATCTGGGCTATCCAAAAACAAGAAGTCTGATGGTCGACATAAAGGATCTCGAAAAGATAGACCACGAACTGGCACTGGAGATGATAAACAATCCTGACAGCATATTTCCACCGGCAAACGCCGCGCTGGCCAAGCTGAATCCCAATCCCGAAGCAAAGGAGAACGTATACGCCAGATTTTACGGGATAGAGGGATCTCCTTTGATACAGGACGTAGGCTCTGAATACATAGGGAAAATGCTCACCCTCGACTCGCTCCCGGTAAAGCGTTCAGAGATAATACCTAAGGTTGCCATAGGCGTATTCAAATGCACGTTTTGCGGCACGACCATAAAGATAAAGATGGAACGGGAGACAGTAGTGGATCTATGCCCGCAGTGCAAGAGGAGATCGCTAAAGCAGGATAACTCAGAATCGCATTTCACCAATCTGCAGAAAATAGCCGTGCAGGACCCGCTTGAAAAGCTAAAGGGAAGCACGCCCACATGGCAGCTTGAGGTCTGGCTCGAAGACGATCTTGTCAATACAGTCACGCCAGGGGACAGGATAGACATAACCGGCATTCTAAGGATAAGGCCGCGAAAGACCACCAAGGGCAAGGATGACAAAATGCTGTATTCCATGCTATTTGATGCCGTTTCCATAGTGCACAAGCAGAAGGAATTCACCGACATTGAGATATCCAAGGAAGAATAGGAGGAAATCAAGGAACTGGGCAAAGATCCTCAAATATTCGAAAAGATAGCAAAATCGATAGCACCTTCGATATTTGGCTATGATGAAATCAAGAAGGCACTGACTCTCGCATTGTTCGGAGGGACCCCTGACAAAAAACTTGTAGACGGAGCGCCGATAAGGAGTGACATACACATGCTTCTAATAGGAGATCCCGGGTCTGCTAAGACAAGATTGCTGCAGTCGGTCACATCGCTTGTTCCAAAAGGCATTTACGTAAGCGGCAAGTCTACAACCTCTGCGGGTCTTACCGCAGCAGCGGAGAAGGACGAGTTTGCCGAAGGAGGCTGGGTATTGAAAGCAGGAGCGCTGGTCCTTGGTTCTGGGGGAGAAGTATCCATTGACGAGTTTGACAAGGTAAGCGACGAAGATAAGTCTTCATTGCTTGAGGCCATGGAATCGCAGACCATCAGCGTGGCAAAAGCGGGCATAGTGGCAAGGTTCAATACAAAAACCTCAATCCTCGCTGCCGCAAACCCGAAATATGGGAGATTTGATCCAAATTCATACCCTGCAGACCAGTTCGACATACCTCCTACACTGCTTTCCAGATTCGACCTAATATTCCCAATAAAAGATACTCTCGACGAGGAGAAAGACAGGCAGATAGCCAGCCATATCCTGCTTCAGCACACCGCCGCAGGCGCACAACTTGCAGACATGGAAACATACGAACAGGTGGAGACTCCTCCACTGAATCAGGACCTGCTGCGCAAATATGTAGCATATGCAAAAAAGAACATAAGACCAAGGCTTAATGACGAAGCTTCTAAAAAGATCTCCGATTATTATGTGGAGCTTAGAAAGATAGGCATAAAACAGGGAGCAACACCTATAACTCCAAGGCAGATCGAGGGTTTAGTGCGCCTGGCCGAAGCCAGCTCTAAATCCCGTCTATCCTCAATAATAGAAGAGAGGGACGCACAACTGGGGATATCACTCTTCGAGTACATGCTCAATACCCTTGCAGTTGACCGGGGAGGAAGGAAGGACATCGAT
Organism: Microcaldota archaeon; assembly: GCA_021846005.1. Lineage (GTDB taxonomy): Archaea > Micrarchaeota > Micrarchaeia > Micrarchaeales > CABMGC01 > JAJZIZ01. Next base: position 2,274 of record JAJZIZ010000010.1, on the reverse strand, counting down.
GCCCTCCTCACTGGAATGCCGAGGGAGAAGGTAAACAAGATAAATGTTATAATTGGCATAATAAAGAAGCTCCAGGACGAATCAAGTGATGGCGCCGCAAAAATAGTGGATCTGTTAACCGAAGCCGAAAAGCAGGGTATTGACCGCGCCACCGCAACAAGGTACATGAGCGAGCTTGAGCGCAGCGGCGACATTTTCAGCCCTAGGGGCGGCATAATAAAAATAGTAAGAAGGGAAGACGAATAAGAAAAAAGGATAAAGCCCAATGTTCTTTTCTGGTTTTAGTACGGTTATTTTAAACTATATGTCTCTATTTTAAGAGATAGCATGGCAAAATCAACCAGAAGAAAAACAGCAGTGCAGAATATTCCTGTACAAAATCTCTCGCAGCCTCAAGTTTCAGTTCCGCACAAAAGACCCACAATTCCTGGCATCCTTATTGTGCTAGGTGGCTTATTCATAATAGGCTTCGCAATACTTGCTCTATCCGAGCTAAGTTATGTCGTGGGTCATTCAAGCAACTACACAAATGTAATAAACGCAACCTCGCTTGCGGCGCTTAAAGCCCAGGCTCCTTACATAAACGAAGTATCCACCGGCGGGTTGATATTGGGTGTGGCCGTCTTAATTCTGGGGTTCTTTACCTTACTCTATTCGGACATATTAAGATTTTCAAAATATATTGCAGTAGTAACCGCTGTTCTCTCCATAATAAGCCTTTTTGACAGCGGAGGATTATTTGTTGGTACCATACTTTCAGTAGTAGGCGCCATACTCCTTTTTATATACAAAGGCTGACGTACCAACCCCTAACGTGGCAAAATAAACGGCTTGCCATTGTGCAAGCGTTTATACCTGGAGTATTATGTCTAAGTTAAATTCTGGAGAGGAAGAGTTAGAACGAAATAAAACCTTCAAAGAAATGCCAGGTAGGTCATCCCGGGCTGATTTCCTGGCCATTTCCCTTCGCATCCAAGAAATTTCTAATTATCTGCGTGGGCATGTCCATGTCTCCGTATCTTCCCAGGAAATTTCCAAACCTTAGATTTTCAAGAACCTTCAGTGTAAGCCCCATTCCTTTATCCCCAACTCCTGAATAGAAGCCCCTCACCATCGAATGCATCCATGTGTCTAGCATGAAGTTCTTTCTGTACATTTTGTCATAGGCTCCCAGTTTTTTTCCATCTGCGTAATAATCTTTTATGGCATTGGCAGCCATAAGCCCTGCCGAGCTTCCGTATATTATGCCTCCTCCTGTGGACGGTTTTACCTGGCCTGCCGCATCCCCAACCAGTAATACTCTTTGCTTTGCATTTACTATGCTTTTTCTTCTAGAAAGGGGTATCATGCTCGCGCCTTCCGAAATTCTCTTTGAATTGCCGAGCACTTCCGAAATAGGTTTTCTGGATATGAATTTGCTGAAAGCAGACATGGCATTTCCTGAAGAAGAGTCTATCCCTATTCCTACTTCAAGTATGTCTTCTGAATTCGGGCACATCCATCCGAAGAGCCCTTTGGATATCTTATTGTCAAAGAAGAGGTCCACAATCCTCCTGTTGTCATTTCTTATGTTATATTCTGCCTTGTACGTGAGCACATATCTCTTGATTCTGCCCATGCCAAAATGTCTTGCAACTTCTGAAACTGCACCGTCTGCTCCTACAACAATGCCATTGGCAGCCATCCCATCCAGTTCCTTTCCTGTAATCCTTCTGCCAAGTATGACTTCGGCTCCTTCTGCAACTGCCTCGTCGTGGCATATGTCATTAAGCTGCTTTCTGTCAAGAACATGGGCTACTGCATCATCCGATTCCACTTTAAGGCTCTCACCCCCAGCGTGTATCGTGGCTCCATAAAGGGTATTTGTCACAGCCTTGGCATATCCGATTCCTATCTTCTCAAGCCCTCTTATCGAAAGAATGCCCGAAGCCCTTACTGGCTCTCCAAGTATCTTTTTCTGATCGTATACTGTCGTCTCTAACCCGAAGCTGGCAAGCTTCCTGGCAGTGACGAGCCCTGCTGTCCCTCCTCCTATAACTGAAACTTTGCTTTCCATAGGATCATAAGTAAAATTGGTTATGACTATTTCCTAATTAAAAAATAAGAATCTTATGCAAGATTTCGGCACTTCTCCTTTCAAAGCCGGATGACTCCAAAAAGGATTTTTCCTAAACGAAACAACATCTATATAAATATGACCTAAAATTATTATCCTGTCATATATTGCGCATAATTATCGCTAGACTCTACAGAGGTTTCTACAATGCTATTTAC
>JAJZIZ010000009.1 GCA_021846005.1 Microcaldota archaeon | reverse complement strand
ATCCTGAACTTATAGGCACGCATTGTTTCCATGTTTCCTGTTTTGTTCTGCATTCTTATATACTTTCTTGCACGCCCTTACTCCTATCTCAAGGATAGGAGTTTGCGGGCGAGTCATATTTTATCAGTCAGAGCTTTACGGCTTCCCCTCCTGCATTCTTGATTTTCTCCTCGGCTTTCTTGGAGAATGCCGATGCTTTAATCACTGCAGGTCTTGTAAGCATGCCGCTGCTCAATACTTTGTATCCCTTCTTTTCCACTGTTGGCTTCTCCCCGGAAGGCATCTGCCTTGATATCTCTGAAAGATCTATCTCGTTAAATTTCTTCGGCTTCCAAGGCTTGAATCCTATTTTTCTGATTGTCTCTTTTTCGTATACTACAGTGTGTGACCATTTGTGCTTGGTGCCTCCTTTTCCTACTCCGCCCCTGCTTCCCTTGCCCCTGTTATTCTTTATGTTTCCTACGCCCCATCGCCTGGTGCCAAGGAATTTTCTTGATTTTTTCTTGTTTCTTTCAGTCATTCCATCACATCATTCTTTTCAGGAGGACATTTATCTTTTCGCCCCTATACCCGAGAGAGCCTTTATTGCCAAATGAGGATTTTATGCTTTCATAACCTCTCCTTGGAGGATGCATACGTATTGGCATGCGCATGATTTCCTGTGGGCGTTTGCCCCCTTCCATCATTGCCTTAAGGTCCTCTTTTGTAGCAGATATGCCTTTCCTACCGGCAAGCTTCTCGAGAATTTCAGAATTTATCTCGCCATAAGTTACAAAATCGTTGCACTTTTTTATCATGCCAAGATTTGGCTTCGTCCCATAAATCAATGCAAGGTTGTTTACCCTGTTGAGATTGAGTCTTTTCATAGTCTCCTTTATGTCATGTCTGACAGCCGCACGTCCCCTGACTCTTACCACGGCAAGCAATTTGTTTTCAGTTTTTTTATCCATAAAAGCACGCTTCACTATAACTTCTAAGATTTGGATTTTAGATGTATATATGACATAGCAATTTATTTAAAGGTGAGGTGTGCGAACATGCTACAAGAACACGGCAGGCGCTTGCCGTATCTGTCGTGTCCGATAGCCAGCATATTAGCTGAAACTTAGCTCCAATGGTCCTGCATAATTGAAATCGGGGCATTTTATGTAAAGCTTAATCACATAACTGTCTTTCTTGTCGACAGTAAAAGGCATTGATGGTTCAGATGAGACTATCTCAAACGGGTCGTTTGCTTTGACAGCTGAGACGGCTCTTCCGTATTTCAATATTTTGTATACCTGTATGTCCCTGCGTATTATCTGTGATCTTTTCAGTATCATGTTAGATGCTGTATCTTCCACATCTATCCGCAGATTTCCGTCAACAAGAACCACCTTGTTCAGGTCGATGTTAACATTGTCACTGGATTCAGTATTGAATGATATTGTAACCGGTCCCGTGTAATTTGCAGTGGGGGAACGCAGCCGTACATTGAAGACAAGACTTGACAGGTAGCCAACAGATATTGGCGTTTTTGGCTCTGTCGAGACAATTTGGAAAGGGAGATCCGTAGATATGCCAGTTATCTTTATTCCTGGACCCTTGAGATGATCTGGGAGAAGGCCGCTTCCCATTGTGTTCTTGAAAGGAATCTTGAGTTCAAACTCCTGGCCTTCAATTTCCTTGCCGCTTAGCGCGTGCACGTCTGAGCCGAACCGCAGGTTTATGCTCGTTAGGGAGATGTTTGCCTTGGATTCCTTGCCTTTTTTAAGGCGCTTGAATATGTCAGTTATAGCCAATATATCACACAAAAAAGACAGATGGTTATTGCAGACGCAACTATAAATAGTTGTTCATGACTAGTAGATTTTGTGTTGATATGTTGAAAGAAGGAGAGAACGCGCCCGGATTTTCCCTCTTGGGATCAGATGGAAAAAAGCATAGCCTTGATGAATTCAGGGGAAAGGTACTTGTACTTTATTTTTATCCGAAGGATGACACCCCCGGATGTACATCTGAAGCCAAATGTCTAAATTCATCGATAGGTGAGATAAGGAAAAGGGGTGCTGAAGTCGTTGGCGTAAGTGCAGACAGCATTGAGTCACACAAAAAATTTGCCGGCAAGCACGGATTGGGTTTCCTTCTCTTATCGGATCCTGAAAAAGAAACAATAAAGGGATACGGCGCTTATGGAAGCAGGGGAATCTTCGGAGAAGGCACTCTCAGGAAAACGTTCATAATAGACAGAAAAGGCAACGTGGCCAAGATCTTCGAAAAAGTCAACGCAGGAAGCCATGATAAGGAAGTGCTTGATTTCTTGAATGCTGAAGGAAAGAAACTCGCATAGCTGGTGCTATTATGGAAAAAACAGAAAGCCATTATACGCTCGGAGATGGCGTTTTGCCGTACAGGTATGAACTTGTCTTCGAGCCTGACATGAAAAAATTTACATATAAGGGAAATGCCAGGATAGAAGGAAAAGCCAAGACAGGAGTCAGAAACATAGCGCTTAATGCGGGAGAACTTGAAATACAGTCAGCAAAGGTGAAAGACGCAAAGGGAATCCAGAATGCGAAAGTGGCAAGGAACAGGAAAAAAAACCTGCTTTTACTTAGGCTTGGAAAGCAGGTCTCAGGAGACATAGAGATAGAAATAGAATTCACAGGCATACACAATGACAGGCTCTATGGATTCTACAGGAGCAGGTATGACAGCCCTGAAGGAAGCAAATATCTTCTGACTACGCAGTTCGAGCCGGCTAACGCCAGAAACGCGTTCCCATGCTTTGACGAGCCTTTGTTCAAGGCAGTCTTTGAGGTTTCGTTCGTAGTGCCAGAAGGACTATCCTGCATATCCAACATGCCCGTTAAGTCAGAGAAGAAACTTTCAGAAGGCAGAAAGATAGTCTCTTTCATGCCTACCCCTAAAATGTCCACGTACCTGCTCTACCTCGGCGTTGGAGAGTTCGCAAGAATAACCTCAAAATACAGAAACATCGAGATAGGAGTCATAACAACACCAGGCAAAGAGAAGTATTCCAAGCTTGCGCTTGATTACGCGTCGAAATTCCTGGCGTATTACGAAAAATATTTCGGAATAAGATTTCCCCTGCCCAAGATGGATCTTATCGCCATACCTGACTTTGCTGCAGGCGCGATGGAAAATTGGGGAGCCATAACCTTCAGGGAGACGGCGTTGCTTGGAGACGAAAAAAGCGCAGTTGCGACAAAACAGAGAATCGCTGAAGTTATAGCGCATGAATTCGTGCACCAATGGTTCGGCGACCTCGTCACCATGAAATGGTGGAACGATCTCTGGCTCAATGAGAGTTTCGCCAATTTCATGAGCTACAAAGCGCTTGATGCAGTTATGCCGGAGTGGGAGATGATGAACAGGTATGTTGCAGAGGTTGTCGGTGCGGCCTTTGCCGCTGACCAGCTCAGTGCTACGCATCCGATAAGCGTGAAAGTAAACACAGCTGAGGAAATAGACCAGATATTCGATGATATAAGCTACAACAAAGGAGGTGCAGTCCTGAATATGCTTGAAGGATACGTAGGCAATGTGGATTTCAGGAAGGGGCTTGGGCTGTATCTTAAGAAGAATGCATATTCTAACGCGGAGAAGTATGATCTATGGAATTCCATAGGCGAAGCTTCAGGCAAAAAAGGAAAAGGAATCTCTGTCCCGGAAGTGGCGCAGAGCTGGATAGACAACAAAGGATACCCGGCCGTATACGTGGAAAAGGTCAGGAACGGACTAAAGCTGAAACAGGAAAGATTCATGCTGTTAGATAAGAAACCGAAGACGACCAAGTGGCTGATCCCAGTAGAAATGGGATACCTTGATGGAAAGGCAAGGAGTGCTTTCGTCATGAAAGAAAGAGAAATGTCAATTGGCATAGACAAAGGCAAGAAACCAAAGCTTAATTTCGGGCAGAGAGGATTTTACAGAACACACTACAGCCAGGAAATGCTTGACAGCATAGGCGAGATGATTAAGGAAGGCGAGGTCAAGGGGCTTGACGCGTGGGGGATCGAGAATGACCTGTATGCCAGCATGAAAAAGAACACAGTAACGATGCCCGACTATCTGGACTTTGTGGAAAAGTACTGCTTTGCTGCGAAATACCCGATGAATCTCGGAGTTCTTTCCCATTTGCGAGGGCTGTATACCCTGCTATACGGAAGGAAGTTTCAGGACAGCGATAGGATAGCCAGGATATTCAAGGAATACAGCATGGACATAATAAAGCAGGTGGGCTGGAAAAAGAACCCCGAAGAAAATTCTACTACAGCGCTGATGAGAAGCGCGGCAATACTCGGGTCAGGCCTTACCGGAGAACATATGACAGTAAACAAAGCCAACAAGATGTTCGGCAAGGACAACGGAAGAGAAATAATGGATCCGGATATAAGAAGCGCAGTCTACGCGGTTGTTGCTTGGTCCGGAAATGCAGAAACCTACAAGAACCTCAGGGAGAGATATGAAAAGGAAGAGCTTCCTGATGAAAAAATAAGGCTGCTTGCTTCGCTGGGAATGTTCAGCGATGAAAAAATCCTCAGGAAAGCCATGGACTATTCCTTGTCAGAGAAGGTAAGATACCAGGATTCCTTCTTTATACCAGCATATGTGTCATCCAACCCGTTGGGCAGGAATGTGATATGGAAGTGGACCAGGAAAAACTGGAAAGATCTTATGAAAAGATTCAGAAGCGGCACGCACATGCTGGGGAGGTATGCGGAAAACCTAAGCCTGGTAGACGATGCCAGAGAAGTGCTGGAGATAAAGGCATTTTTCAGAGATAAGGCCAATATGCGGGCCGACATCAAAAACCCGGTGGATAAAACCTTTGAGATAATGGAGATAAACGGCAGGTTCGTGAAATACAACATGAACGTCAGGAGGGAAGCATAACGCACGGCAGGGCCTTTGCATGAAGAGCTTGTTCAGGTTTGAAAGGCCGCGCCAGAACCAGGAAGCCATAATGAAAAGCATAGAGGAAGCTTTGACCTCAGGAAAAGATATACTAGTAAATGCACCGACAGGAACAGGAAAAACAGACGCATCGATAGGCGCTGCGCTTGGGTTTGCGATGGAGAACGGCCTTGATGTGTTCTTTCTCACCCCCAAGATCTCGCAGCACAAGATAGCCGTAGACTCATTGCGCGAGATAAGGGAAAAGTTTGACAGAAAGATAAAATATGTAGATATAGTGGGCAAGAGAAACCTCTGTATAAATACTGACATCAATGCACTTGAAAGCGAGGCCTTCTACAAAGGATGTGAGAAGGCAGTAGGCAGCAGGAAATGCTCTTTCTACACGAATGCGAAAGAACATTCCAATATAACCGAAGAGATAATAGAGGCCAGCTACAGAGGGCATAATGCGCTTTTTGAACAGTCATTCAAGAAAGGGGTCTGTGCATATGAAGTTGCCACATACCTCGCAAAAGATGCCAATTTCATAATAGCTGACTATGCACACATGCTTAACCCGTATACGAGGGCATCCTTCCTGAAAAAGATATCGCACAGGCTGGAAAACGCGATAGTGATATGGGATGAAGCGCACAATATCTTAGGTTCGGCCGCTTCATACATGAGCACATCCTTAAGTACAAACGCTATTGCCGCCTCTGCGAAGGAATTGCTTGCGATAGGCAGCAGCATAGATCTGGAATACCTGCAGTTCATGCTCAGCAAAATTGCAGATAGGAGGCTGGATGGAAAAAATGAAGCATTCGTACACGATGGCGACATACCTGAAGAGATAACCAAAAACGCAGATTCTGTAGCTGGGCAGCTTGAAAAGGCAGGTATGGAATATCTCACTGAGAGCAAGGCAAAAAGATCTTCGCTGATGCACATGGCCAATTTCCTCAGGGCGCTCGATGAGAAGGACGAGTCCGTTGCAAGCATAATATCAAAAGGGAGCAGGGGATTCAGATTCTCGCTTACATGCCTGTATCCTGAAAAAGCAATAGGGTTGTTTGAGGAAATATACGCCAACATATTCATGAGCGGCACATTGCTGCCCTTGCAGATGTACAAGGAGCTTTTTGGCATTGACAATGCGTTGGCCCAGGATTTCGGATCGCCTTTTCCTAAAGGAAACAAGCTATGCATAGTGGACGGTTCGGTATCAACAAAGTATGAAAACAGGTCGAATGACGAATACAAAAAGATTGCGGCGAGAATAGAAGAGGTGAGAAGCGTTGCCAACGGCAACATAGCAGTCTTCTTCCCGAGCTTCGCTGTGCTTAATGCAGTCTACAGGAATATGAAAAAAGAGGTCGAATACATACAGAGAAGCGAGATGAGAAGCGTTGCTGTGGAAAAATTCATAGAGGAATTCAAAAAAAGCAGAAATGCGACTATGTTCGGAGTCATGGGAGGCAGCATGAGCGAAGGCATAGACTATGCAAACAATGCCATAAAGGGAATTATAATAGTAGGCATACCTTTGGAAAAGCCAAGCCTGGAAATACGCGCCAAGATAGAGTACATGAACAAAAGATTCTGCAACAAGGGAACCGAGTATGCATACCTGATACCTGGAATAATAAGAGCAGCGCAAGCTGCCGGAAGAGCGGTAAGAAGCGAAACGGACAGGGCATTTGTCATCTTCATGGACAAGAGGTATGGATGGAGAAGTTACAAATCGCTGATAGAAAATTTCGTTGAGATAACAGAATGCAGTGAAATAATGGAGCCGGTGAAAAAATTCCTTCAGGTGTCAGAGACAGAAAAACAGAAATATACCGCCATATAGAGAAGTCGGGATTGCATCAATCCTTACCTAGCAGCGAATAAACGGAACCCCGCCATTCTATGCTCTTCATGTCTTTTGCGTGAAGCAGATTGTATAAGTATAGAAAAGGCATCATTACGCTGATTGGCATCATATATGCGCCTTTCTGTTTTGACCTTTTCAATATGACAACAACGCTTCTTGCGTAATGCAGCAACAAGAAAAGAAAGATAGGAGATACCAATATAGAAAGCGATATGCCTGAGACTAGGAGTATGGCTTCCGAAAGATAAAATGCAATGCCGAGGTATAGGTTTTTTCTGTTGCCTGTTATGGAAAGTGCAGTCTGCCTGTTTGCCCATTCGGTGAATTCCGAAAAATTATCGTTGGTCTTGACCACCGGCCTCGGTTCGCTGGCATAGAATATCTTCAGTCCTTTCTGCTCTGAAATTTTTGTGAGTGAAATATCATCCGAGACAGAATACACGGAGTTCTTGAATGGCATTGTTGATCCGGAGAGCAGATCCTTCCTGAATGCCAGTGAACCTCCCCACCCGAACCGAGTATATTCGCTTTCCATGAGTCCTTCCCCAACAAGGCCCCATACAGATTTGACCTTGGACCAGAAACCGCCGACATGCATGAAGTAAGGGTAAGAGGTGGAGATCCCTATCTTTCTGTCATGCAATGGCATAACAAGCCCGGAAAGCCACCCTTCTGCCATTTCCACATCTGAATCGGCTATGACATATACATCATAATCGGTAAATTTCTCAAGAGCAGTGCTAATGGCCCTGACTTTGCCGCTGCAGTTTGAGCAGTCAGATGCGGAGATTATGTGCCTTAGCCCGGCTTTGCGTATATATCCGAGGGCAGGATCATCAGAACTGTCTACCACGCAGATTATGCTATAATTTGTATAATCCTGTTTCTTGACCGATAAAAGATTATCAAGGAGGGAGTAGTCTCTGCCTTTGCACGGTATTATGACAAGAGTCTTTGGAGAATATGTTGATGGTTTTCTTCCGGAATTTCTTCTGGAATTCCTTGCCTTGGTTCTAAAAAACCCAGAGATATCTATAAGCATCATAGATGCGAATACCATCAGAACGAAGCTCAGGACGATATATTCGAAAAGTGTATACATGGAAACCAATAATGCGCCTAGATGCCGCTGCCAGCCTAAGAGAGAATATACATAAAGGTATTTAATTTGTCAACTTCCAAATGCTAGCATGTATCGGACCTTCCAGACCGTACTGGTACCTGGAGCCATAGTTGCAATAGTGACTTATGTAGCAACACAGTTCCTCATAACGTATCTTTACAATGCAGGAATAATAGCAGAGGACAGGAATAAGGGCAAGATTAAGAAGATGGCAAGCAGCGGGGGGCTTGCCGTTGCTGCCGGAGTCATATTCGGGATACTGGCCTACATTTTCGGCGGCACATTTGTCTTTGTTCCAGTAGTAGGCATATCTGACCTTCTCGCAGTGGCGCTGTCAATAATGCTTATAGCCATGGTAGGATTCCTTGATGATATAAATGTCCAGAGAAAGAGAGTCAAAAGCACTGACATGATGGACATACGGCAGGGACTAAAACAATGGCAGAAGCCAGTACTCACGTTTGTAGGCGCTCTTCCGCTGATGGCAATAAATGCGGGAATCAGCACAGTGGACATACCGATATTGGGGAACATCAACCTGGGGCTTTTCTTCCCCATAGTAATTATACCGCTGGCAGTCGTATTTGTGTCTAACGCAGTGAACCTGCTTGGCGGTTTTGACGGACTGCAGCCTGGAATGGCACTGATAGCAGGATTTGGATTTCTCATCTACTCCATAATTTTTGGCAGCTACATGGGAACTCTGCTCTCCACCCTCTTTGTGGCTTCAGTACTGACATTCCTGCCATTCAATGCCATAAATGCCAAGATAATACCAGGAGATACGTTTACGTATGCAACAGGGGCGATATTTGTGGCCATAATGGTAATGGGCAATGCCGAAGCAGTAGGCATTATAATATTCATACCTTGGATAATAGAATTCTTCCTCCATCTGAGGAGAAAGTTCAAGGTAACTGATTTAGGAATAAGGCAGGCTGATGGCACCATGAAGGCGCCTTACGGCAGGAAGATATACAGCCTTACCCATGTCGTAATGAACCTGAAAAAGGCCACAGAAAGAGATGTTACCGTTTATCTGTGCGGCCTTGAGGCAGTATTTGTCATTCTTGCCCTTCTTCTCAAGGTATTCGGATTGCTGTAAGAAACATGAGTGGCATGGGACGACCTTGACGAAGGTCTGGTAAGCAGAATGTCTTCTTTCTTTATCAGTTTTTTCCTGCCCGCATGCGCTGCATAACGGATCGCCTTTCCAGTCACTTTGTCTGCGAGTTTGGCAAGTTCTTTCTCCAGATTTAGGACTGCGTCCTCAGTCACTTTTTCGGCACCTGCTTCCCTAAGAAATTGTTCAATATCGTATAAACTGAATTCTCTATCATTCATTGTGACACCTCTTAAATCCGAGATAGTTAGATATGTTAAGCTTTAAAAAGGTTGGCGGAAGGCACATGATAGTGGAAGTTTCATATGGCCGGATATGCGCCTGGAAGAAGCTTATGCAAAAGGCACGCGGAGGAAACTTCTTAGCATAATGCAGGAGTTCTGGATCCTCGCGGACTTTATTTGTACCTTAGTATGGCTCCGATGCCCTTGAAGCCCATGAGAAATTCCTTGCCAAGAGAACTTCCACTTGAAGCGAAGAATATATGGACATTTGACGATTCTGCCAGATCTATCAGTTCCTCTGCGGCATCCTCCGTTTTTTCTATTGTCATGTTTGTACCGCATTCGTGTTTCTGCAGCCTCTCGTCTCCGTATTCCAATCTTTGAAATGTAAGATCCTCTTTAGGACAGCGGTAAGTAACCCTATGGAGCTGTATCTCATCGCTTATTATTAGTGTATCCACCTGCTTGTTCGCAAGTGCGGTTTTTGTCTCTTCGTAACCTGCAGCAGCAAGGCCGTTTCGTACCCTTTCGGAGATAAACCGTTCGAGGATCTTCCTCTCTTTTGCCGCTTCTTCTTCCTTCAGAAGTTCTGCGGCTTTCTCAACCACTTCATGCAGCCCAAACTCGTCAGTGTATCCTACGTCAAATGTGCCAAGTATCTTTATCTGATAGTTTAAAGTATGTGCTTTGAGGAATCCTTCCTTTGCAGGGCCGGGCCCCCCTACCAGCAATCCTTTTATCTTGAAATTGTTCTGCACATAAACGTCATTTATGCTCTCGCTGATTCTTTTTACGTAGTCATGTATGCTCTCTTCAATTGCGCGTTCGTATCTCTGTGCTGACTGCCCTCCTTTTCTTACCTTCGCATGCGCCGTGGAGTTCAGCCTGCGCACTACCTGGATATGCGAACCTTTTAAGAGGCCGATGGTAGCTTCCCTGCCGTCCATGGTCAGTATGCAGTAGCTTTCCTGGTTGCTGAGAATCATTTCCAGAGGCTCAAGCATGAATGTGGAATCGCATCTGTAGATATTTACGCCAAGCGGAGTCGGCGGCTCTATTGAGAATATCTCTATGGAAGTCTTGCTGGGATTGTCGGATATGTTTCCGGAAAATATGGCAAGGCCGTTTTTTGGAGTCTGCTTGTATAGCCTTAGATACTGTATTATCTTGTCTATTGCTCCGAGCACGTTGGTCCTGGTGCTCTTGGATTTTATATTGGATGACTGGCTGTATTCCTCCCTCAGCTTTGAAATTTCCTCGGTTAACTGAAAGCCCTGAGGAATGTATACGCTGATGAGCTCTGTTCCTGAACCCCTTATGGATTTAAGGCGCTTCAGCTCCTTCATTATGCTGTAATCGTTCATTATCCAATCTCCCTTTTTCCGTTCATGTAAGGAACCAAGACGTCAGGTATCTTTATCTTCCCGGTTTCCGCATCATAATAGTTCTCCACTATGGCCACAAGAGCCCTTGTGGTGCTCCCCATCGCAGTGGAATTGAGAGTGTGCGCATATTTCCTTGTTGTGCCTTCATCGTATCGTATATCAAGCCTTATGCTCTGCCAGTCTGTGCAGTTGGAGCACGAGACCAATTCTCTGTATTTATCCTGACCGGGCATATATCCTTCAATGTCGTATTTTTTTGCTGCGACAGTGCCTATATCTCCAGTACAGATGTTCACTACGCGGTAAGGAATTCCCAATTTTACCGCAAGCTCTTCGGAATTTGCAAGAAGCTCGTCGAAAAATCGTTGGGAGTCTTCCTGTCTTGAGATTATGAACTGTTCCACTTTGTAAAATTGATGCACCCTGAAAATTCCTTTGGTATCTTTGCCGTGGGATCCTGCCTCCCTTCTGAAACATGGGCTTATTCCCACAAATTTCTTTGGAAGATCTTTGTTTGAAAATATTTTACCTGCGTTTAAAGCAGCTATTGCATGTTCGGATGTGGCGATGAGGAATAGGTTATTCTCGGTATGTTCCAAGCTTTCTTCGGCTTTTGCCTCATTGCTTTCATCCACCAAGTATAATGCTTCCCTGAAATCGCCAGTGGCAGTAGCTCCTCTGTAATAATCCTTCTTTAGCATTAAAGGAGGCGATATGAGAGTATAGCCCTTGCCTGTGAGCTCATCTATTTGAAAACGGATCAGGGCCTGCTCCAGAAGTGCGAGGTCGCCTTTAAGGTAATAGAACCGTGCGCCTGAAACCTTTGCGGCCTGCTCCAGATCAAGAAGATCCATCCCTTCCAAGATTTCATCGTGGCTCTTCATTGTCTTTTTTTCCATTCTGCCGACTCTTCGTATCTCGACATTTTCGCTGTCGTCCTTTCCTTTTGGCACTGAAGAATCTATGCTGTTGGGAAGATTCCAGAGAAGCTCATTCAGCCTTGCCTCTGCCTCCGTGCCTTTCTTCTCCAACTCCTCTATCGTCTTTCTTATTTCTGCGAGGTTAGTTATTCTGCCCTCTGAAACTTCGCTTCCGGCTTTTTTTAGCTTTGATATCTCTTCGCTTCCCTTGTTTCGTTCATATCTATGATCCTGAATCTGCTTCTGCATCTTTCTGTTTTCCTCATCAAGCTGCAAGAGCTCAGCTAAAGGATAGTTGCTCTCCCTTCTTTCCATTGAGGCTTTTATCTGCCCAAGATTATCCCTTACATATTTTGTTGTGAGCATCTTCACATCTTTTGGGAATTTACGAGAATAATTAATAAGACAAACAATATAATACCTACTGGGAGAAATAATAAAGTTATGCAGGGGTTGCAGAGCCTGGCCAAATGCGACGGGTTTAGGGCCCGTTTCCTTTGTGGATTCAAGAGTTCGAATCTCTTCCCCTGCACAGATAAAATCGAAGACAAAGCAGGATTCGGAAATCCCAAAGGCAAATCTTCCAAAAGAAGATTTTGAACGATTTTCCGAATTCTTAAGGCAAGTATCCATGAAAGTTTCATGGCACCGGCCCAGGCAGCTCTAGTGGATCGTCGCCCTCCCAAAAAGTCGCCTTCGGTGGCGCTCGGCGGGCTAGGCTTCTCAGAAGGTTCCTTGTATCAGATAGGTAGCTATAGCTTAAAGCTCGTTGAAGCATCAGGGAGCCGCATCGAGAGCTTGCGAAAGCAAGCTATAGAGATGGGCGACCCAAAGGAGATAGTAAAGATCATATTAGGTATTTTCGTAATTAAGAAGTCCTTATGGCCGCGCGTACAAACTCTTCTTTTTGTGGAACTTTGCCTTCAAGTACGCTGACTGTTTCTTTTGCGATTGTAAAAAGCAGGTGTTTTATGCCTTCTTCATAACATTTAGGATGAAAACCGGTGTGCATAGTTATCATATCCATACCGAGCACCATGAGATTTTTGATTTTTTCTCCGGATTGGCCATTTATGTCCTCTGATTTTCCAGTTAGACTGCTGTATCTTCGGATGAATTGCGGGGTACCGTCTTCCTGCCGCATTATAGAATATAGCTGATAATGCAACGGATGGGTTTTGCTGTTGAGCTGGTGTCGCTCTATCAGAGATATTATACGCTTTTGATCACCAAGAGGGTGCTTTGACAAGATATTTAACATAGGAGAATAATGGATCCCATTATCCCTGGTCATCAATAATACCTTGGAATGTATCTCAGTATTAGGAGTTCTGAATATTTGTATTCCGAATGGATTGCATAGCGTAGGGTTGTTTACGCGTTCATGCTTTGATTTTGCAGCTTCCACGGATTGCACACATGTTCTGCCAAGCACGGCAGGTATATTAAAAAGTAGAGAATGTATGATTTATATAGATATGGGAGGACTGAAATGCCTCAGGTACATGTGATGGCCTATCGGGAATGATAAATTCGTGCGTCAGGGATGAGGTTATTTCTTCAAACCGAGTATTTTTCTGACCGTTCCAAGCGATGATACGGCGGCGTCTATTTCCTCGGTGGTATTGTATAGATAGAAGCTTATCCTGGCAAGCGCAGGTTCGGAAAGGACCTTATTGATAAGAGGCATTGCACAGTGATGCCCGGCGCGTATAGCTATGCCTTCACTGGAAAGAATAGTAGATATGTCATGGGGGTGTGCCCCTTTGAGTTTAAATGAGATTACTCCGGAACGGTTCTTTCCATTAAATGCGCCGCTGCCTATGCCGTATATGGATGCACCTGCTTCTTCAAGCGATTCGAGTGCATACTTTGTAAGAAGCTCTTCGTGCCTCGCTATGTTTTCCATGCCGTGCGAATTGAGGTAATCTATCCCGGCTTTAAGGCCTATTGCTCCTTCGGTATTTGGTGTTCCGGCTTCAAACTTCCATGGAAGCTCGTTCCAGCTGGACTCCTCGAATGTAACGCTTCGTATCATGTCTCCGCCGCCGATTACAGGAGGCATTTCTTCAAGTATTGAATCTTTTGCATAGAGTACGCCTATGCCTGCCGGACCCAGCATTTTATGTCCTGAAAAAGCCATGAAGTCGCAATCTATTTTCTTCGCGTCAACGGCAAAATGTGGCAATGACTGGGCAGCATCAAGAAGCACTACTGCACCGTTGTCATGGGCCATGCGTGTTATCAATTCTGCATCATTTACTGTGCCAAGAACATTTGAAACATGCGCGAATGAGACAAGCTTAGGCCCATTTTCAAGCTTGCGTTTGTAGTCTTCCATGTCCAGGGTAAAGTCGCCTGCCATCATCACATATTCTATTTTTGCCTTTTTGCGCTTCGCTAGGAGCTGCCATGGCACTATGTTACTGTGGTGCTCGGTCTCGGTAAGCAGGATGGTGTCTCCTTCGGAGATGTTGCTTTCTCCCCATGATAGCGCTACGGTATTTATTGCATCTGTAGTGTTTTTGCAGTATACGATTTCCCTGTAAGATGATGCATTTATGAACTTGGATACGGTTTCCTTTGAGTTGATATAGGCTTCTGTGGCCTTTACGGAGATGTCATAGATTCCGCGGTGGATATTCGCGTTGTAATTTTTGTAAAAATCAGATATTGCATTTATGACACTTGACGGTTTCTGCGAAGTGGCGGCGCTGTCAAGATAGATTAAAGGTTTGCCATTGGTTGTTATGGAAAGTATTGGAAAATCTTTCCTGACCTGCAAAACGTCAAACTTACGCATCCGAATAACCAGATTTTTCTATCTCAGATATGAGCTCCCTGCCGCCCTCCCTTACTATCTTTCCTTCCTTCATTATATGTATAAACTTTGGATTTAGGTATTCCAGTATACGGCTATAGTGGGTTATCACGAGCATGCCCATCTCTTTTTCCTTCTGCAGTTTATCTATATTTGCAGCCACTATCCTTACTGCGTCGATGTCAAGCCCTGAATCGGGTTCGTCAAGTATTGCTATTTTCGGGTTCAGGACGCGCATCTGCAGTATCTCGGCTTTCTTTTTTTCGCCTCCGGAGAAACCATGATTTAACGACCTCCCTATTAGCTCTTCCTTCATGGCCAAGTCTTTGGAAGCCGATTTTATCTCGTTTATAAATTCCTTGTATTGAAGAGGTTTTTCGGTTATTGCTCCCCTGGCAGTATTTAGGAAACTTAGAAGGCCTAGCCCCTCCACTTCTATGGGATTCTGGAACTGGAGAAATATGCCGAGCTTTGCCCTTTCGTTGGCCTTCATTTCTTTTATGCTCTTTCCGTCAACAAGTATATCTCCGCCGGTTATCTTTAGCTGTGGATGTCCCATTATTGCCTTTGCCAGGGTTGTTTTCCCTGAGCCGTTTGGGCCCATTATAACGTGGGCTTCACCCTGATTTATGGTCAGGTTCACCCCCTTCACTATTTCCTTTTCGTCAATGCTTATGTGCAGATTTATTATTTCCAATTTCATGATACCATCTTTTCGTTTCTCCCTTCTTCGCTGGAAAACCATATATCCTTCAAGGTTATGTTGCGCATCTCTCCGGGAGGATTTCCTTCGGTTCTGCTGATTATGGCAGATGACACTATCTCCTTGACTGCCGGATCCTTTATGCTTCCCAAGTATTTGAGTATGAAAGACGAAACGAACATCTTCCTAGAGGATGAGTCAGAAAGACCCCTTGACATCAGATAGAAAAGCGCTTCCTTGTCTATGGGAGACGTTGCGGCGCTGTGTGTTGCTGATACCTGGTCGCTATAGTCTATTGACATGTCAGGAAGCGCATCTATATGGGATGCTTCGCTTAGGAGGATGCCGCGCTGGCTTATGTTTGAAAATGCCCCTTTGGCATATTTCTCTATCTTTGCATATCCTTTTAGAAGACAATGTGATCTGTCATCAAGTATGGCGCCTGTCTCAAGCTTTGTCGAGCTCCTTTCCTTGGAGTTTAGGAGATGGGTGTTTATGTCAAACCTCTGCTCCCCTGTGCCGTATATAGCCTCTGAAACTGAAATCTTGCTTCCGGTACCACGCGTATCGAAGAAGTTTATGGACTTGGTTAGCTTTGATCCATTATATATGAAATTTGCATTCATGGTCCCGTTTTCCTCTAGTATTCCCTTGGACAGGCTTACAAGAGTTGACTCTGTGCCCATATCCCCGAAAAGTGTTAGACCCATATGCGCACCCTTTGCTATTGAGAATTCTTGCAGCGAAGCGCATGTAGATCCCTTGCCTATCGAGGCAAAGACCTGGAAAGCTTCGAGCCTTGCGCCTTCCCCTAGCTTAAACAGGCATTCGAATGAGATGTCAGAATCGTTGATGAATATCATATTGAATTTTTCATGTGACCCGGGTTTTATTTCTGCGACTATGGCATCCCTGGCGTTGGCATTTATGAATGCGGCAAGCCTGTTATCCGAGCTTTTGTATATCTTATCTGAGAGAATCCCGGGAATTGATTCCGTCTTTTTGATCTGTACATTTTCTGACATGCTTTTTGCAAAGGATCTGGAAAGAACAATGTCGAATTTCAGCCCGGTGCGTTGTTCTATCGATGCCACGAGAGACTGCACATCAGATGCTGACGCGGCGGTTTTCTCGTTCCGCTCCATCTCTTCGGCAGATGGAATGCTTGTTTCCATGTGGTATTTTTTGTATAGCTCATTCGTCTCGTCCGGCAGCTCTGCATACCTGCTCATGGCCTCTTTTTTGAAATCTTCATAATTCAAGGAAACACCGTACCGCGATTCAGCCGACTCCGCCGCTGGTGTCAAGCTTAATCAGCCTTTTAAGTTCAAGGGAGTATTCCATTGGAAGGACTTTTGTAAGGTCGTCTATAAATCCCAGAACAATCATTGCCACGGCATCCTCTTCGGATATGCCCCTGGACATAAGATAGAATATTTCATCATCGCTTATCTTGCCTATTTTCGCTTCGTGGCTTATGATCGCATCGCTTCTATTGATCTGGTTGTAAGGATATGTGTTTGTTTTTGCAAGACCGTCAAGAAGAAGCGCATCGCATGAAACGTGCGCTTTTGCATTCTCGGCATTCTTTGCTACATGCAGGAGGCCGCGGAAGGTGCTTAGCCCGCTGCCTTTCGAAACGCTCTTTGAGATTATCTTGGAAGTCGTATTTGGAGCGAGATGGTATATCTTGCCGCCCGAGTCCTGAATCTGCCCCTCTCCGGCCATTGCAATGGAAAGAACCTCGCCGCTGGAACCCTTCCCCTTGAGAAATATTGAAGGATACTTCATGTTTATCTTGCTGCCTATGTTTGCATCTATCCATTCGACGCGGCCGTTTTCTTCCACATGTGCTCTTTGTGTAACCAGATTATAGACATTTTTTGACCAGTTCTGTATAGTAACATAGCGTATTTTTGCGCCTTTCAGAGCCACCAGCTCGACCACTGCCGAATGCAGTGAATTCGTAGCGTAAACTGGAGCGGTGCATCCTTCCACGTACTGCACTTCGGCTCCTTCGTCTGCGATTATTAAAGTCCGCTCGAACTGCCCTGATTTCTCCGCGTTTATTCTGAAATATGCATTAAGAGGCATGCTTGCCTTTACTCCTTTTGGAATGTATATGAATGATCCTCCAGACCACACAGCAGTATTCAGTGCTGCAAATTTATTGTCATTGGAAGGTATTACCTTGCCAAAGTATTTCTTTATTAATTCCGGATATTTTTTAACTGCAGTGTCAGTGTCAGTGAATATTATTCCTTGACGCTCAAGCTCCTTGTTGACATGTGAATATACCACAGACGAGTCAAATTGTGCCTCTGCTCCTGCAAAGAATTTCGCCTCTGCTTCTGGAACTCCAAGCTTCTCGAATGTGCGTTTTATGTCTTCTGGAACATCCTCCCACCTGTTGGCCTCCTTTCCTTTTGGCTGCCTGTAGTAATAAATGTCATCGTAATTTATTGAACTCAAATCTGCGCCCCAGTTTGGCGTTGGCTTTGAGAGGAATATTTTGTACGCCGAAAGCCTCTTCTCAAGCATCCACTCCGGCTCTCCTTTCATTGCCGAAATCTTTCTTATGATTTCCTCGTTTAGGCCCTTGTCAAAACTTTCATATTCTATGGTCTGATCGCTAAAACCGTAGCGCTCCTTGTACTCTTCGGAATTTGCCATCTTTTCTATTTGTTGATCTACCATGTCATAATTCACCTGTTCGCAGAGAATCTGCAATCAAAACCGTTCAGTTTGCTGCATGCAGTACATAGATACTTGTTCAGAGCCCTTGGCGTCTCGTTTCTGATCTTTTCAGTGTATTCTTTTAGCATTTCCTTGTCTATCTTCTCCATGGTGGATTTTATTCTGTCAGAATACTTGCCATTGAGGTATTTGCTTATGGCTGCCTGAGTTATTCCCACATATTCGGATATTGCATCCTCTTTTATTCCATGATTTTTGCTTAGTTCTACTATGAGAGCGGCCCTTGCAGCAGGTATTATCTCCTTGTAAGCCTTTTCGTATTTGCTGTCCACCATTATAACCGAGTTATATTTAAGCAGCAAAGACTATATATAGGTACAGCAGAATATGGCCTGAAGAAATTCGGAAAGGTTGTCCGATCAACGCTGGTTTATAATATAGTATAACTATAGTTTGCTCTGATTTCTGTTTTCTGCAATAATATGCCAGATTGTCTGAAATGAAAAAATTTCCGCTTGTTGAAAACCGCACAGACGGATTTGCGCAGATTGAAGGTTATCGCGCATTATTCCAATCTACTGTTGATTTACTGCTCTGAGGTTTTTGCCATATTTTCGGCGAGCCTGTACGCGAATGAGAGGTTTCCGCGGACTAGGGCTACGCTCATGATTGTGGGAAGATGGGAAATTACAGCTTTGTTGTATTCGTATTTTTCGGCGATTCTGTCCCTTGTGGGTTTTGCGCCTGCGGCGAGTTTGTCTGCGAAGGAGAGGTTTCCGCGGGATAGGGCTACGCTCATGATTGTGGGAAGATTGGAAATTACGACTTCGTCGTGTTTGTATTCTTCTGCGATTCTGTCTC
>JAJZIZ010000061.1 GCA_021846005.1 Microcaldota archaeon | reverse complement strand
TGTGCTTAAGCCACTCCGAATCATTGCGCTCCGGATATTCTATCCTTGAATGTGCGCCTCTGCTTTCCTTTCTGTTCAGTGCTGCTTCCGCTGTCACTCCGGCAAGTTCCAGCAGATTTCTTATTTCCAGGACGTTGGTCAGATTGGTATTATAGACTCTTCCTCTGTCTTCAACGTATATGTCGGAAAATCTCTCCTTCAACTCCGCTATCTTTTTTATACCTGTTATCATTTCAGATTCTTTTCTATACACGAAGAAACAGTCATCCATTGTCTGCTCCAGTTCGGCCTTTATCTCGTATGGATTGTTCTCTCCAGAAAGGCTAATCATATGTGCAAGTCTTTTTTCTTCCGTCTCGGCATGCTCAATGAATTTTCTGTCTGTTTTCTCCTTTGACTGTTTTGCTATGTATTCCGCAGCTTCTTCCCCGGCAATTCTACCCCATACTGCGCACTGACTCAGCGAATTGCTGCCGAGCCTGTTTGCGCCATGCACGCTTACTGAAGCGCACTCGCCTATGGCCCATATTCCCTTTGCCGGATTGCCTTCGGAATCAAGTGCCCTTCCATATATGTCGGTATGCACGCCTCCCATTGTGAAATGCGCACCGGGCCTTACTGGTATAAGGTCTTTTCCGGGATCCAGTTTCAGCATTCTTTTTGTTATTTCGGCTATCATAGGCAGTTTCTCGCTGAGTTTTTCGCTGTCTATGTGTCTCAAGTCAAGGTTTATGTATTCAAATCCGTACTCTTTGTCTGAGAATCCTCTTCCGTTCTCTATTTCCGTCATTATCGACCTCGAGATTATATCCCTAGGCGCAAGTTCCATCTTTGCCTTTGCATACCTGCCCATGAAGCGTTCTCCTTTCGAGTTGAGCAAATATCCTCCTTCTCCCCTTGCCGCTTCTGTTATGAGTATGCCGCTCGGAACCAGTGCAGTCGGATGGAACTGAACGAATTCCATGTCCTTCAATGCGAAACCCGCATTGAAGAGAAGCGTCGTTCCGTCTCCAGTAGTGGAATGGGATGTTGTCGTAAATTTGAATATTCTTGAAAATCCTCCTGTCGCTACTACGCATGCTCTTCCAGTGAACGCCACCGTCTCTCCTGTCGCTATGTTAATTGCCGTCAGCCCGGCAAATTTCTTTTTTTCTGTAAATATCGATGTCACAAAATGCTCGTGGAATATCTCTATGTTTCTGTTTTCCAGGACTCTATCATATAGGGCCCTCATTATGAAAAATCCAGTCTTGTCAGCTGCAAACGCTGTCCGCGGTATGCTCATTCCCCCAAAAGGTCTTTCTTCTACTCCTCCATTTTTTGTCCTATTCCAAGGAACTCCTATGTGATCCAGGTACTTTATCTCATCAGGTGCCCGTTCTACCAGCAATCTTACTGCATCCTGGTCTGCAAGGTAATCAGACCCTTTTATCGTATCATATGCGTGCAGCTCTTCCGAATCCTTGCTTATATCTGGATACAAAACTCCTGAAATACCTCCTTCCGCAGATACCGAATGGCTTCGCATCGCATGCAGTTTCGAGATGATGCATATCCTCAAGTCTTTTTTCCTTTCGCTGGCGTGTATCGCGGCCTTGAAGCCTGCGATTCCGCTGCCAAAAACCACCAAATCGTAATCAAGCGTCTTCATGTCTACATCTCTTAATAAATCCTAAACAATTAAATTACCACCCGTCTGTTAAGAAAACTTGTCCACAAAAACTAAAACCAACGAACCAAGCACTTACTATTTTCATATGTAAAACTGTTAATCAATGCCTGAATAAATTTTTTGCCTGACCTTCAGAACCCATGACAAATCTACTATATAGTATTATAAGCTTTTTTATTGAGTATAAACCTGAAAGCACACATGAGCTTAAATGTGATTCGCAACTATGGGCAGATCATCACATGCAAGAATTCTTTTTTGCATGGCCACATATATTATTGCATTTTCATGGATCGTTTCTATGATGGCAGCGTCCAGTTCCCTGCCAATCCGATATTTTACGTCTTATGCCAATGCGTCAGGCCGCATCTCAGGCAGTCAGGTTTCAAACTTGAAACCTGCTCATTCCGAATCTTTATACTCAAACCTAAGCCTGCTTCCCGCCCTGTTTATTGGCAACCCTGCCAGCCTTTATGACATGGAGAAACTACGTCAAATTGCAAATCTTATATACTGGGACAATTTAACCTCTGCTGGGGCATTGCCATGGTTTGTTCCTGCGCCATCCTTCTCTTCTTCCATAAGTGTGTCGGCTGTGAATACTGATCCTCCACTTTCAACGTTCAAACCCACGCAGTTGGAAATCATTGGCCTTCCGACAGGTGCGCCGATTCCAATAAGAATAATGGCGAATAATACTAACACTACCTATAATTCCGTAGGCTATACTACTCTGATTCCTATTTATGTCTCGCCATCAACAAATTCAACCTACCATGGGAAGTTGCCGTATCAATGGCATGGAGCAACGACAGAACCCTATAACGGCGTCAATTATACTCTGTTGCCTTCTACTTATACTCCAACTCTTCAGGTCAACAAAACCAATATGCTGGAATTCTATGTATCTCTCAATTCAAGCCTATGGAATCACAACGAACGCAGTGAACTAATATCCGTATTGCTTAGCACTATTAAAATTGTAATCAGGTCAATACAGAATCAGACTTTCAGCGAGCCTTACGGATCTGTGCTTCAGGCTGGAAACTTTTTAGGCGCAGGAACCGTCAAGGACAACGCAACCGATCTAAACGGATCAATAGTATTCAATCACATAGACATTGCCAAGAATCAATCTTACGCGTATATCACGCTTAAAAGCCCATTATTCAACGAAACGATAACAAAACCCGGAAGCTATCACCTGCCTGTGGCAGAGGTCAATAACTGTTGGGGAATCACTTACTGTTCACCGATTAACGTCACGCTTACTATTAGTTCTCACCTGCTAGGAAACAACACGGTTCCTTTTAATGCCTTTGTTAAAGTAGGCAGCAATGTTCTTGTAAATTTTTCAGACAAAACTTCTTCATCAATAAATCAAACCTTCAATTTCAGCCTTTCGCCTTCGGAGTACTACAATTTTACCTTTGAGGGTCTTGGCAATAATAATTACAGTCTTGACGATCCTGTAGTTACTCCTGCCAATATCTTATATTATTTTCCAGTCAATATCTTAAATACGCAGACAACCGCTGTTCAGGCTAACACTCCAATAGCAATAAGCTCGGTTCCACAGAATTCCAATGCTGGCAA
>JAJZIZ010000008.1 GCA_021846005.1 Microcaldota archaeon | reverse complement strand
AAGCCTTGGCACAGTATAATATTCTGTTTCCATGGAAGGAGAAGAAAAAGAACTTGAGGCTTACATAAGATCAATACCAGATTACCCCAAAAAGGGAATAGTATTCAAGGATATTACGCCCATGCTGGCCGACGCAGCTGCGTTCAAGAGATGCATTGACGAAGTTTCCAAGAAGGCAGCAGCACTCAAACCCGATTATATAGTAGGGATAGATGCCAGGGGATTCATAATAGGATCTGCTGTTGCGTATTCGCTTGGGATTGGTTTTATTCCCGCAAGGAAGAAAGGAAAACTGCCTTACAAGGCCATAAGCGAGGAGTACACGCTGGAATATGGAAAAGCTTCGCTGGAGATGCATGAGGATTCTTTTGCAAAAGGATCCAGAACAGTGATAATAGACGATCTTTTAGCAACAGGAGGAACTGCCGATGCGGCAGGGAAGCTTGTTACCAGGCTTGGAGGATTTGTGGAAGGATACATTTTCGTAATTGAAATATCGGAATTGGCAGGAAGGGCATTGCTTGGAGAAGAAAAAGTCATTTCGATCATGAAATTTTAGATGATGGCATGGAAAAACAATACAACAAGAAAGACCTTCTCTCAAGAGCAGTCAAGGATATAAGCATTAAAAAAGGCATGAAGGTAAGTGAACTTATAGAAGCCATGGGAAATGTGGGGGGATTTTCTGCGCAGCACATGGTTGACGGAATAGAAATTCTTGACAGAATGAACAAGGACAAGGACTCATATAATTTTTTCTCTTTCACAGCCAATATAATCTCCACAGGGCTCAGGGGCATGATAGCCTCTTCGATGAAATATTTCGATGCGGTAATGACCACATGCGGAACTCTTGACCACGATCTTGCAAGGGCTTATGGCGGCAAGTACAGCGTCGGAAGCTTTGAAGTGGATGATGACAGGCTTTTCGACATGAATATATACAGGCTTGGCAATGTTTTCATAGAGAGCAAGGAGTACGGGCTTACGGTGGAAAATTACTTCAAGGAAATAATGTCCGATATATACAAGTCGAAGGATTACAAAAAGGAATACAGTCCAAGCGAACTTCTCTACGAGTTCGGAAAGAGAATGAAGGATGAAAAATCAATCATAAGGCAGGCATACCTGAATGATGTCAGGCTTTTCTGTCCTGGAATTGTAGACGGCGCTTTCGGCACCCAGCTGGCCATCTTTTCTCAGGACCATGACTTCAAGTTAAACCTCCTCAGGGATGAACTCGTTCTTAGCAACATAGCTTTTGAAAACAAAAAGACAGGAGCGCTGATGGTCGGAGGAGGAATAAGCAAGCATCATACGATATGGTGGAACCAGTTCAAGGGAGGGCTTGACTACGCAGTGTACATAACCACAGCATCGCAATATGATGGAGGGCTTTCCGGAGCAAGATTGACAGAAGCCGTCTCATGGGGCAAAGTCAAGGAAAAGGCAAGGTATGTAACAATCGACGGTGACGCCACGATAATACTGCCGATAATGTTTTCAGCCATTGACATGTTTTGAATCGCGGTATGCTGCCTTCTGTTCAGCACGTCTTGCAAGCTGCTTTCTGCGCATCAGCTTCAATACCTTTTCATAATGGTAGACTATGCCAAGAGTTATGAATAGCGCCACAGATGCTATGACAATTCCGCTCAGCACATAATTAACCATAAAGAGCATGTCTATTACATACTTCTTGCCAATCTCAAGCGAGATGAAGGTCAGTATGGATATTGCAGTGTCTGCAATAAGGGAGAGGAATGCAAGGATCTGCAGGCTATGCTTCAGCCTCTTGATATGCTTCTTCGTTTTTTTGGACATATGATCGCCAAGCATGGTCGGGGATGCGTCAGATACAGGCAATGGTAGATATTTATGAGGTTAGTTATTTAAACATCAGTGTTGTTATTGGACTTGACGCATGTGCATACTGCATAATTCGTCGCAGAAATTTGGTGAATTGTTGGAAACCGGGGATATGGAAGGACATGCGGAAACCCACATTCGCCACTCGTTTCTTTCAAACTTCATACTTGGAAGCCAGGACGGACTTGTAAACGTGCTTGGCATAATACTCGGAGTGTCGGCTGCTACGTCCGATGTGAAACTGCTTTTCGTTGCGGCGCTTGCAGCACTTGGCGCGGAATCGATCTCGATGGGAGCAGTGGCATACACATCAACCGCCGCAAGAAGGAAGCAGTACCTTAAGGAAGTTGAAAGGGAAAAGAAGGAGATGAATGATGTACCTAAAACAGAAAAGGAAGAAGTGAGGAAGATATTCAAAGAATGGGGATACAAAGGCAAAGAATTGGAAAGCCTCACAAACAAAATCATATCGAATCCAAAAGCATGGCTTGAGTTCATGATGGCTTTTGAACTGGATCTCGCCCCGGTAAAGAAGTCGGAACCTTTCATGAGTTTCTTGGTAGTGATACTCTCCACAATATTCGGGTCGCTTATGCCCATACTGCCATTTGTGTTTTTTTACAAGAATATACATCTGGGGCTTGAGGGGTCGGTGATCATAAGCGCCATAACACTCTTTCTGATAGGTTGCTATGAAGCCAAGACAACAGTAGGTTCCCTATGGAAGAGCGGATTGAAGATACTGATAATAGGCCTCGCGGCAGGATTTGCAGGTTACCTGATAGGGCACTTCATAGGCGCAGTGCCGCTTTGATTGCTTTTTTATTTTGAAGGTGAAACTTTTTCACTGAGCATTCAGTAAGCACTGCGGCAAACGCTGCGAAAACGCAGAAGTTACAGGAACTTCAATATGTCGTATATTGTGATTATGCCTACGGCTTTTCCTTCTCGCAGAACCAGGACGGCGCCGAAGTTTTCAAGTATTGAACGTATCCTAAGTATTTCAGTTTTTTCATCGAAGCCAGGCAATGCGGGATCCAATATTTCCGAAACCTTCATCCTTGAAGGATGGACTGGGCTCTCCGTAGCAAGCTTCAAAAGTCTTTTTTCGTTTATTGTGCCTACGACGCTATTGCTGTTGTTAAGCACTGGAAGCTGTGTAAAGTCATTTTCCTTCATTAGGGTTACCGCCTTTTCCACAGAATCCCGTGGCGATACGTGTATGAACCTGCTCTGCATGATTGATTTTATGGGTTTGTTTATCATGCCTGCATTCTTTTCCGAAACCTGAAAATCGTACAGCGATTCCATTATACGGAATACGGTTTCGTAACTGGGATTCAGCCTTACTATATCACTTTCCAGCCTTGCAACGGTGCTTTGGCTCATGCCTGCAAGCTTGGACAGTTTCTTCTGGCTGAGACCTACCGCTTTCCTTGTGTTCTTGATCTTCAGGGACATTGAAACAAGAGGTTCTAGATCATTCATGATTATTACCAACAGTAATTTTTAATGTTAAAATAATTATATATACCTGCTTCCGAATAGCCTAGGTATTGAAGTGAAAAATATAATGGTAAGCCAGCTGGATGTGAAACCTGTTTCAGAACAGATGACAGAATATGTTGAAAGGAAAGGGCTTGGGCATCCCGACAGTCTCATAGACGGAATATGCGATGCCACTAGCGTCGCCCTATGCAAAAGATACATGGAAGAACTAGGGACCATAATGCATCATAATGTCGACAAAGGATTGATAGTGGGAGGAGCGGCAGAGGTAAGATACGGGGGTGGGGAGATAACCAAGAAAATACAGGTAATAGTGACAGGAAGGGCGACATCCGTTGTCAACGGAAAAGACATAGGAATCAATGAGATTGCCGTCGAAGTGGCCAAGGACTACCTGAAAAGAAACACGAGATTTGTTGACGTGGAGAACGAGGTGGATTTTGAAGGCATGATTGCGGGGGGGAGCGGAGATCTTGTAGGAGTCTTTGAAAGAGGAAAGAACACTGTTCCTCTTGCGAATGATACCTCATTCGGCATAGGGTTTGCGCCGTTCACAGAAGTGGAAAGGCTTGTCCTTGAGACAGAATCGTATCTAAACAGCAAAGCATACAAGGAAAGAGTACCTGCAGTAGGTGAAGACGTTAAAGTAATGGGAATGAGGGAGGGAGAAGCCATAACGCTCACAGTGGCTATAGCCTTTGTCTCGAAGTTTGTCGACAGCATAGACACATACTTGAAGATAAAGGAATCTGTGGAAAAAGATATTGTAAGCAATGCAGGAAAAGTAACCGGCAAGGAAGTCAGAGCATTTGTCAACACTGGGGATCTGACAGAGAAAGAGGACATATACATTACAAAGACAGGACTAAGCTGCGAAGCCGGAGACGATGGATCCGTAGGAAGGGGAAATAGGGTCAATGGGCTTATTACGCCTTTCAGGCATATGAGCCTGGAGGCGGCCGCAGGAAAGAATCCGGTAAACCACATAGGCAAAATTTACAATATACTTGCGACTGAGATGGCTTTGAGGATAACCGGTGAATACCAGGAAATAAAGGAATGCGACATATCCATACTGAGCCAGATAGGGAAGAGGATAGACGAGCCGCATAACCTGAACATCAATACGATAATGGAAAAAGGCGCTTCTCTTGAAAGCATTCGAGGCAAGATTAATTATATCGCAGAAGGGATGCTTGACCAGATAGGGCAGCTGACGCTTGATATATCACTGGGAAAGTACAAAACCTTCTGAGCCGCGGCCATATCATCTGGCGCCTGCCTCGGAGAAGGTTATATTTTCGATCCCTATTTCGCCTATTGAGGAATTGCTGGTAATGAACGCCACTGAAGATGCGTTTGTGCCGGAAGGCAGCATGACATTTGCGTTGTATGCAGACATCGCTGTGCCTATCTGGAAGTTTCTTATCGGGGTCAGAGCCCCGTTGTATAGCAGTCCCAATTCAAGGGTCTGCGATTGCGTCGATACCGCATTAAAACTTATTGTCGTATTTACATAGCCGGAAGAGGAAGTGCCGTACGGAGCGTACACAGTTATCAATCCTGGAGATATTGGGATCCATACTGTTTTTGAAGTTCCTTTGATGCTGGCATTGACAGCCTGCCATTGCGCCGGATCCGGGAAAGCGACATAATTCCTGAACAGCCCTGCGAAGGCCGCTTGCGTAGAATATGCAACTGTAGTGTTGCCGACGTAAATCGGGCTGCCGAAGGCATTATTAAGATAGGGATAAAGATAATTGAGGCTTGCGTTGTTGAACGCATGCGTATCGACTATTAGGACATATGTATGATAAAGATACATGGACATGACGGTCTGCTCAGAATAGTTTTCGGAAACGGGGGAAGGATATGAAGGAGGCTGGCCGTCCTGAAGCTGCTGGCTGATTGTTGTAAGTGGCACATTGTACATGGATATGAGCTGTGCGTTGCTGTATCTTCCGTCAAGACCTCCGACTACGGCTTTCTTGGAGACTGACTGGTAGAAGGTAGTCATCCCCGGATAAAGATCAGGCGCACCGCCAATTGAAGGAAGGACAGGCAGAGTATAGGTTGAGAAGTTTGAAGTCAAATTGCCTAGCCTTGTGTACAGCAGAGGTATATGTACTGCAGTCATGGCAGTATTAAGGACAGGGCCCGCGAGTATGAGACCGTCTACTTCAAACAGATAGATCAGACATATGAGTGCAGTCATAAGGATTGCACTGTTTCTTTTGTTTAGATGGAATATGCCCTTCTCCCTCTCCAGAAGGAACTTTGCACCCATTGCCGCGAGCATTGCTATTCCGATGCTGGTTATTATGGAAAACCTGCCAGGTTCCCTTATAACATTAAGGACAGGTATTGAGTGGTATGCGTTGTAAAGAGTGGGGATTCCAGTGTTGAGGCCGTTTATCTGGAGTGACGGACCGAGGCTCATCCATGCGAAAACTATTGAGATTGCCAGCCACATCTTCATTGAGTTGGACTTTTTCCAGTAATTCATCAGCCCCACAATTGAAAGCAGGATCGCAGTATAGCCAATGTATGCTACTTTCTCCGCGGGATCATAAAGATATACAGAATACTTTGAAAGACTTGTGAAGAAAAAGGTGTTTATGTAGCTTGGTACGAAAAAGCTTGCAAGGTCTGCGCTCCATAGCATATTGTATTGCGCTGTGTTTTCATTGTTTGCCTGTGAAAGTGTGCCCGGCTTTAATACAGTAGATATCAGAGGCATGAAACCCCATGAGCCGACAATCAGGCAGACAACTGCAGCTATGGCCGCATTTCGGATAAAGGCCTTGCTCACAACGAGGCGCCTTGTTGGCTTGTTTATTACATAAAGTATCAATACAAGAATCAGAAGAAGCCCGAGCATTATTGTCTGTTCTATGTTGCCCATGAAAGTCGCAAGCATTACGCATGCGCCTAGTCCTGCAGCATGAATGGCCTTCTTTTCCCTGAGCATGCGTATGAAGAAATAGAGACCAAGAGGTATCCATTCTATCTGCGTGAATATAAGCAGGCCTGTCGCGTGATCTATATGCGTTGCGCTGAACGTGAACAGGAATCCGGCAATGAAGGCTGCATATCTGTTCTTAACGAAATAATCTGCCAGGATAAACATACCCAAGCCGGAAAGCGCAAATCCCAGAAAGACTACAACGTCAAATGCAGTAACTGGATTTATCAGGGCTATCGGCGCCACCATAAAACCGGCAAGAGGAGCCAGAGTATGAAATACCAGATTCTCCCCCACGGGATAGAAAACCATGCTGCTGTACCATAGATTCGTATGCAGCACGAAAGTAGCGTAATTCACCCACCAGACATCCCATGGGTTGAGATAGCCGTCTCCTCCGCCGCCTGTAGTGACATGGCTCATGTTCAATGTCAGGTATCCAAATGAGATAAGGGCAATTGCCAGATACGCGACAAATACGAGGACATATAATCTGTATTCAGGCTTATGCGGCTTTTCGTGTGATGCGGCGTGCTGATGGTGAACCTGATGCTCATGAGGATTTCCCAATTCATTTCCAGATGTTGTCGATTCTTCCATTAATGCACCTCAATCGGCAAACCTGTATTTTATGGTATTCATCAGCAGTTTGAATCCATACATAGGCTTGTTGGAGAATTTCGCATCGCCTACCCTGACGTAGTAATTTATTGGAACATGTGCAATCCTGAAGCCATACCGTGCCGCTTTGCCGTTCATTTCAGTGGGAAGCGACATTCCTTTCTCGTTAAGTTTTACCGAGTCCAGGAATTTGCCGCTCATGGCCCTGAGGCCGCTTTGTGAATCGCCGATATTCTTGAAATAAAGAACACGATATGCAAGAGTGAGTATGGTATTTCCAAGTATTATGTAGAAAGGCATGGAGTCCTTCCTCCTGCTGGCCAGCCTGCTGCCGATGGCGAGATCTGCCCCTTCCCTGACCAGGCTTACAACTTTCTTGAGATCCTTCGGGTCATACGTGCCGTCAGCATCCATCATTCCGGTGATGCTGGACTTTGATGCGGAGAACCCCTGAAGAATTGCGTTGCCATAGCCCTTTCCTTTCTGCAGTATAAGTGCAACACGGTTAGAGCTTATTTTTGGCTTTGAGCCCATGTAGACGATTATCACTTTGCATGATGGCAATTCCTTTAATATCTCTTTCGTTACCTTTTCTATTGCGGGTTCGTTCTTTGAAGGTATGACTATTGTAGTATCAGAATAATCCATGATGCTCTTTCTAAGTAGGTTTTTAAAGAATATGCCAGTGAAACCTTAAGAACCTTACGGTGGATAGAAGCAGAAATTGGCGATAGAGTCAAAGACAAAGGAAGCGTTTATTAGATTAATACTCCGATATGGAACCTGGCCGCTGTAAAATGGTGTGGATTTGAAAATTGCTTTTGTATATGATATACCTTATCCTTGGCATAAAGGAGGCCTTGAATACATACTCAGCGTGGAAGCTTCGGAACTGGCAAAAAAGCATGAAGTCCACTTTTTCACGATGAGATGGCCAGGAATGAAGGAGAAATTTGTCCACAAAGGAGTCACGTATCATACCTTCGGGAATTTCAACGAGGAAACTGCCTACCGACATGGCAGGAGAGCCATAAGGGAGACGCTAATCTTCACGTTATGCATGACAAATCTCTTCAGGTACGATTTCGATGTTATCATATCGAATATTTTCCCCGTTGTGCATTTGCCGCTGGTAAGGCTTTACGCCAGGATGAAAAATACCATACTTATATTCAAAGTCGATGAAGTATGGAACGGCGAGTACTGGAAGGACTATCTGGGTGCCATTGCCGGAACTGTCGCTGGCTTTTATGCGAATTCTTTCCTTGTATCAGACAGGGCATATTATGTCGCAAACTCGTGGGATACAGCTGAAAGGCTGCGTGCCGCCGGGGTAAGTAAAAAAAAGATAAATGTTTTTGCTCCTGTACTTGACGATCTGACCTTAAAAAAAGCCAGGAAAGATGCAGGAAGAAAGAGAAAAAGGATAATCTTCGCCGGAAGATTCATCAAGGAAAAACGCCTGGATAAATGGATAGACGCAGTAAAACGCACGATAGACATGGATAATGAAGTGGAAGCTTTGCTTGTAGGAAAAGGAATGGAAATGAAGAAGATGTCAGGAAAAATAAAGGAACTCGGACTTGAAAAAAAGATCACCATAAAGCCATTCTTCAAGAATAAGGAGGATTTATACAAAGACATCGCAGAATCTTCTGTTCTTCTGCATATGGGAGAGCGGGAGGGACTCAGTATAATAACGCTTGAGAGCATTTTCCTTGGCACCCCGGTAGTGCTGCCTGATTATTCGCCAATACCGAAGATGGTCAAAGACATGTGCATTGTTGCTGAAGAAAAAAAGATACCCAAAATGATCATAGAGATCATGAAGGATGATAGAAAGTACATGAGGCATAGGGAAAACCTTAAAGTATTTTCAACATCCAATGTTATTTCCTTCTATGACGGCCTGTTCAAGGCTAGATGAGATTATGGATTCAGTTATTGTTGCTATCCCGAACGACGAAGCATTGGCAGCGGAGCTTGGCAAGAAAGGCTCCCAGAACGGCATAACATACTACAATAGAAAGGCTGGAGAAGCTGCAGTGGTGATAATGGCGCCGAGTGACGCGGTGTCCAAGTTTTATGCTGTTGCGGAGATAATGTCAATTGCCGATGTGGCCATTATAAGCACGTCTAACATGGACGCCCTTCTGGGGGAGTCAATAATAATCGCCTCGATGCTCGGCAAGAAGACAATATTCACAAAGGAAAACGACATATCAGGAATACTGAAAAGCGTTTCCATCAAAGAATGCGAATTCTCCGAACGGAAAGAGTTAGTCGAAAAATTGGGAACTTTCAAACGGGATCGGTCAAGCAGAGCTGAAGAACTCAGAATAGACATAGACAAATCTTTTCCGGTGAAAGGAGTAGGCACGGTTCTTCTCGGCATAGTGCGCTCCGGCACGGTAAACGTGCACGATTCCCTCAAATCAAGCGGCGGCAAGGACATTTCTGTCAGATCAATACAGGTTCATGATGAAGATCAGCAGCAAGCAGGTCCAGGAGACAGAGTAGGCATAGCTGCGAAAGGAATAGACTATACTGAAGTGGAGAAAGGAGACGTTCTTTCCAAGGAGAAAAAACCATACGTTGCGTCGATCTCTGCAGATGTCAAAAAGAGCCAGATGCTTAAAGATTTGGAGCTGGACGGCCTGAGCTGCACGCTGGTAAGTGGATTTCTCGCAGTAAACTGCAAATTGACCAAGGCAGGCGAAACATTTTCCATAAAACTGGAAAAGCCAAGCGCCCTCTGGAAGGGGGACAGGTTCCTGCTCATAAGGGAAAAATCCCCAAAGGCGGTAGGAGCGGGAAGCGTTATATAGCAATGCAGGAAAGCAAAGCCAGATTGGTTACTGGCTTTCCTTCTTTTTCTTCGCGTCAAAATACTTCGAATCGGCGAGTACCATGTGCATGTCGCTATCGAAGCCTATGGATGACTTGAAGACGTTATGATCTATGGTTATCGTACTGTCTGAATAAGGATCATTTATGTAGAACGCATCCTTGTCGTATCCCTTGACCACGATCCAGTGCGGCGATGATTCCAGATATGAATTTATCGAATTTGCATCTATCACGACAATAGGTATCGCATTGGCTGAAAGGGCTTTCTTTATCATCTGCACAGTTACCTGCCCGTGCTCTTCCTCTATGCCGATATCCTGCGCCTTTTTGCGTATCTCGTTGAATGATGACGAAAGAGTATCAAGGTTTACGTTCTCATATACGGCCATTTTCTTTTCGTAGCCCTCGTCCTTGGTGTTGCTTAGTATGCCTATCTTTGCTCCGCGCTTTGCAAGTGCGAACGCCAATCCGTATTTTGATCCGTGCCAAACGCTTCCGTTGACAGATTCCTGCCATATGGTATACTCGTTCTCCTTCTTGAGCTTGAAGTTGTCGTCCAAGAACTTCAGGACCATCATTGCAGAAGCGGCTGAGCTTGTAAATTCGTCGCTTTGAGGATAATGGGGCAATTCAAACATCGCCTTGTCCTTTATCTTTGTTTTCTTTATCTTGGATATGAATTTGTTTTCCTTCTTTGCGGGTTTTGATTTTTTTGCAGTTTTGGTAGGGATTTTCTTTGCCATTTTATCACATTTAGAATATTGTGTGCAGGGAGAGAGATTTGTTCAAATGTTTTTGAACTCTCGTAGGCCTAAGCCAACGGATCTTGAGTCCGCCGCATTTGACCAGGCTCTGCCATCCCTGCAACATCTATAAGTTTTGTCGCACCATATATAAAAAGGTACGTTGATTCAACTACCATATATAGTATTACCCCATATATATTTCTTTCCATTGGGCATACATAATATAAAGGCAATGTTTTACAATACTGGGTTTTTGTTTGGCTGAAGATGCAGGAAAAAGAATACACAGGGCAGAACGCCCGCGGCTTGACGGCAATGTGGAGATAGAGAAGGTCTCCGAAGTGAAATTTGTCATAAGAAAGGAAAGCGTACCTGGCATGAATAAAGACATAGACATATACGCAGACATGGAAATGCTTGGAAGGATGAGGTCGGACAGAACATTAAGGCAGGCCGCCAACGCCGCAATGCTTCCAGGCCTTGCCAGCAACATGATGGTAATGCCTGACGGTCACGAAGGATACGGATTTCCTGTCGGCGGTGTTGAGGCGTTTGATGCCCATGAGGGAATAATATCGCCTGGGGCAATAGGCTTTGACATAAATTGCGGAGTCAGATTGATAAAGACAGACCTTTCAGAAGACGAAATCAGGAAGAATGTAGGAAAACTTGCAGATAGCCTATTCAAGAACGTGCCCAGCGGAGTGGGCAGCAAGATGCACCTGGGCTTCTCGCAGAAGGAACTGGAAAGGGTCTGTGAGGAAGGAGTCAATTTCATAATAGATAAAGGATACGGTACAGAAAAAGACATAGAGCACACTGAGGAAAATGGCATGATGGAAGGCGCGGATTTCTCAAAAGTAAGCGACGACGCCAAGGCAAGAGGATTGTTCCAGCTCGGCACCCTTGGCGCTGGAAACCATTTCCTTGAGGTCCAGAAGGTTGAGAAGCTGTTCGACAAAGATACTGCTGAGGGGTACGGATTAAGGGAAGGACAGGCAGTGATAATGGTGCATACGGGATCGAGAGGATTCGGACACCAGATATGCAGCGATTATCTCAGGACACTGGTTGAATATCAATCAAGGAATAATATAGTGCTGCAGGACCCTGAGCTGAGCTATGCCGACATAGGCAGCAAGGAAGCAGATGCGTATTTGGGAGCGATGAAATGCGCAGTCAATTACGCATTCACTAACAGGCAGATAATCACATCTTCAATAAGGAAGAGTTTCGAGGAAGTTTTTGGAAAGGACTCCGAAGACCTAGGCATGGGGCTGCTTTACGACGTATCGCACAATATAGCAAAGCTTGAGGAACATAAAGTAGAGGGCATGCGCAAAAAGGTCTATGTCCATAGAAAAGGTGCAACAAGGGCATTCCCTAAAGGCCACAGGGATGTGCCTAAGGCATACAGAAGCCTCGGGCAGCCGGTTCTTATCCCGGGAAGCATGACAACCGGAAGCTATGTGCTCGTAGGCACTGAAAGCGCCATGGAACAGACATTCGGGTCGTCATGCCACGGGGCGGGCAGGGTGATGTCAAGACATCAGGCGATAAGGGAAATTCCGACGTCAAAAACCATGAATGAGCTTAGAAGAAAGAGGGTTGAGATAAGAATCAGGACAAAGAAGCTTGTCAGCGAGGAAGCAGAGTGGGCATACAAGAAAATTGACGATGTGGTGCAGGTCGTTGAAAAGGCAGGCATCGCAA
Organism: Microcaldota archaeon; assembly: GCA_021846005.1. Lineage (GTDB taxonomy): Archaea > Micrarchaeota > Micrarchaeia > Micrarchaeales > CABMGC01 > JAJZIZ01. The sequence goes on along the minus strand of JAJZIZ010000008.1, from coordinate 6,531 downwards.
AGATAGTTGCAAGGTGCGCCCCTATTGCCGTCATAAAAGGATAAGGAGATTTTGTACATGTCCGCCTTTGCCCCATACGCCATATGGTGCCATATGTATTATAATTCGGTTTCCTTAAGAAACTGGTTTATCCTGCCAAGCAGGTAAACCGAGTCAGGCATATTCACCCTTGAGTTAAGCCTTTCCAGTATTGATTTTGCATCACGCATCCGTTTTTTCTTGACATAGCTCTTTGCAAGGTAATATATGGAATTTGAGCTTCCTTTGGATATTAGCGAAAGTATGGCTTCTGAATTTATGCCATTGCCTGAATCGACTGCAAGAGCCGCTTCTGCATATTCCAGCTCAATGCCTTTAGCAACTTTCCGCAGTAATTCAAGGAACTTCCTCGCTTTATGGTAATTCTTTACTTTGAGGCATGAAACGAAGCCGAGATATGCAAGATTGGAATCCGAAAGGTTTCCGGTTTCTGCTTCTGCCAGTTTGATTACTTTGTAGAAAAGGGTCTTGTATTTTGAAGTAAGGTCAAGGGAATGATATACGTTGAAGGAATTCTGCTCCATGAATCCATTCAAGCCGTAATTGCGGTCATAATATGCTGCGTCTGCAAGAGTTCGATATATTGATGCCGCGCCGAATAGTGCAGCAGGAGATTGCTGTGCTAGGGATGACTTGGCCATTTTATCCAAGGCTCTCTCGGTTTCCTGGTAGCCGCGGCTCTCCAGAAGCATCTGTATGCCATATAGTTTTTCTGACATCGGATTTTCAGGGGAAGTGCCGTCAAGCAGGTTGTATGCCTCACAGAAATGGCAGAAACCTTCATCCTTATTGCACATCAACAGGAATGACCCGCAGCAATAGCAATTGGCAGATGGATTTTTCATTTTGAATGGCAATTCCAGGCTGTTGGATTTTTCCATAAACTCAGTTGGATTGCTGTGATTTTATCCTTTTCGCTACAAAAAGGTTATTTCCCATGCGGGCATTTCAGCACATGGCAGGCTGTCCCGCTGGCTTGTACTTGGAAATAAGGATGCGGCCAGATAGTAAGAACCACGCAATCAATAGAAAATAAATAAATACCTTATACCGCAGATTTACATCTGGGGATTTTTTGTATCTTGAGAGGCATAGCAGGCACGAGCGGGTTGTGAATTATAGGTTAGGGGCAGACGCAGGCACGGACCGGGCCGGGGCTTTGAGGAAATTGCAGCTCTTTTTGAATATAAGAAGAGATAACGAAGAAGAAAGAAGAAGTGAGTTCTACTTTCTTTTTAGAGAATTAAGCATACTTGCAAATTCTAAAGAAAATAATATACCCAAACAGTTTAGGGATTTAGGAATAGGTACAAGATATACCAGAGAGTTCTATAACATCAAAAGGAGACAGCTTGGCAGGAGTGCAGGAGTTCCAAATCAGTTTATAATATTGCTGGAGCATTTGATCCTTCCGGCAGAATTGTTCACTCCGGGAATTGAAATGATAGCTGATAGTCTTAAGACCACAAGACAAATCCTGGAAAAGAAAGGCAGAGAGATAGCCGAAGCAATAGGAGACAGGGAAGGGAATGAACGTATCGAAAACTTCTTGAACAGAGCCAAAAGGTATATGGCACAGCGCAGAGAGGTGGCAAGACGCGCAGAATGGAGATTTACTTCTTCTTGAATACTGCAAACATGTGCATTCTGTCAAAAGGCATTATGTCTATTGATTCCACAAGCTGGAATTTTGGGGATACCTTATTGAAGAACTCCTTGTAGACCTGCCGTGGAGGTTTTGAGACGCTTATGCTCTGTGACTTTATGGCAACATATGCATATCCTCCTTTTTTGAGGAGGCCGCCATTAAGAAGAAGCAGCTCGGCCTGATCCTTCGCGGAAAGGTCCTGATATAGCACATCGACTGTGCCTACATCGTTTGCGTACTCCTCGAGAAGGCGTGCGTCCTTGAATATGGGAAACATATTCTCGCGCTTGCTGCAGACGTCAAGAAGCTGACGCATGTTGCGCTCTGAGAATTCGACGCAGTAAAGATTTCCATTCTCCCTTATTATGTCGCTGATGTGGCTGCACGTTGTGCCTGTGGCTGCCCCAAGATATAAAACATTGGATCCGTCCCTGATTGTCATATTCTTTAACGACTTGAGTATTGCTGCGGCTAACTTGCTCCGGTAAGGATTCCATGTCCGGTACTCTCTGCTGTCGGACGAAATCAGGTCTTCGTCATATACCTTTGTTCCTTTAACAAGGTTTTCCGTGGCAAGTTTGCCGTTTATGCGGTATACCCCGTTAAATACTTCTTTAATCTCCATGAAATACGCAGATTTATCTTTTATTAGGTTATTTGTTATTTATAGATTAGCATGGTGGCTTTTTCGGAGCGCATGGTTAATAAGGCCATTGAAATATGCAAGGAATCAGAGACTGCATCGGAATTGATGGGCAATTTCGGAAGCAGCGCAAGGGAATGCGCAGGTGCAGTAAAAACAATAGTAAAGGAGATAGAAGAGGATTCAAAGGATATCAACCAGTCAGAAGAAGCTGTTCTCAACTCCAATAAACCATATGTCGACAACAGGCTGAACAGCTATTCTGGCTTTGTAGATCTCATAGAGTATTTCAGGAAAGGATTCAGAAGCTGCCTTATTGTGCCAGTAGGCACAGAGAAATACAGCTTTGGCGTGCTTACGCTTCTATCGGACAAGGAGGAATTTTTCAGCAAGGATCATATACAGGGAATTTCTACCGCCGCGAGGATAGTAGGCAGGGAGATGGGCTTCAGAAAGGAGAAGGAAAGGGGCGCAAATACAGAAAAATACTTCGAAGCCGTATTTGATGGAGACTTCCCCCAGGTCATAATTGACGGGAATGGCAAGGTTGTCAAGGCGAACAGGAAAGCGATGAATAGCATAGGGTTTCTTTCTAAGAACCCGGAAAGCATGGAACTTGGAGACTTTTTTTCAGATACAACAAGCCTTGAAGATATACTGAAATCCGGAGAGCCGCTTGAGGTCAGGGATCCTGAAACCAGCAAAGCGTACAGAATTTCATCAAAGCAAGTAGACGGCAACCTGACCTGCATTTCAGTGTATGATATTACCGAACTGAGGGATTTTGAAGACAAATCAGGTCTTCTCCAGAGCAGCAATGATGAGGCATTCATGCTTCTTGACGAGAAGATGAGAATAGCATGGATAGGAGGCAATTCCAGTATGCTGCGAACCGATCCAATCAACCTTATTGGGAGAAAGATAGGCAGTCTCACAGACGGGAATATCTTAGATGCCATTGAAAACGCATTTGGCAAAAACGGAAGCGGGAAATACAGCGATTATGTTAAATTCCTGATGGGAAACGGGATAGAGAGCAAGATGAACCTCGAAATAGGAAGGAGGAAATATGGATTTTACGCGGTTGTTTCCAGAAGTCCTGGCAAATACATAGAGACGCTTGAGAAGGATATCGACCAGATAATGGAACTATCCACTGAATTCATCATAGTGGTTGACGAAGACGGAATGGTGAGAAAGGCAAACAAAAGCGCACAGAGACTCCTTAAATACGGGAACGGAGAGCTTCAGGGAATACCTTTGTCAAGGCTCTTTCCAAACAATGAAAACATGGAGAGAATGAGTTCCGCGTTCGAACTTGCAAGGGAGCGGGGCTCGCTTACTGACGTGTACGTGGCAATGGCAGACAAGATCGGAGGAGTAGTCAAGTTCACCCAGAGCGTCAAGACACTTACCGACATTGAGGGAAGATTTAATGGGTACATGATAATAGGCAAGGAGCTCAACACCAAGATGCTCATGGAAGAGATGAGGAGCAGGCTGGAGGAAGTCGGAAAGCATGCGGAGAAGATGAAACAGGAGAGCGATCTGAAAACACAGTTCATATTCAATATTTCGCATGAGCTCAAGACGCCTATAACCAACATAAACGGCTATGCAAGATTGCTCCTCGGCGGAAGCTTTGGCGAGCTTAACGCCGAGCAGAAGGATAGTGTCAACACCATAATAACTGAAGACGACAGGCTCGAGCTTCTGATACAGCAAATACTCCAGGTCGCAAAGCTTGAGGCCGGAAAGATAAAACTAGACTGGCAGAATGTCGATCTTGGCACAATAAGGGATAACGCAAGCATAAAATCACTGGAAGAGATGGTAAAGGCAAAGGGTCTGGGATATGATTTCGCAATAGACTACAATGTGCCTAAGATAGAAGCCGACCCGAACAGGCTTGTGCAGGTCTTCGTCAATCTGATAGTCAATGCATACAAGTTCACCGAGAAGGGAAGCATCACAATCAAGGCATTCAGGAAAGGCAAGAACGTCAAGGTGGAAATCAGAGACACAGGCATAGGAATAAGCCCTGAAGACAGGACAAAGCTTTTCAGGAGATTCTACCAGCTGCAGAAGAGGGGGCTCACCAAGCAGGAAGGATCCGGCACGGGGCTGGGGCTCTCGATAGTAAAGGAGATAGTTTCACTTCATGGAGGCAAGGTAGGGGTGGACAAAGAAACCGCAGTAGGAAAGGGGAGCGTTTTCTATTTCACGCTCCCGATAACAAGAAAGAGCAAAAAAGAAAAGAAGCAGGCCGGCTGATGCTGATGCGTGCTGATTCCTGAAAACGCCATGAGCATTCCGCATTTGCACATATTTGCACATTATTGCAGAAGGCTTGCCAGTCATGGTATGTATGCGCCGCATGAGCCGCTTATGCCTTTCTGATATCGATAATTTGCCAGGACAGAAGTATAGTTAAGGGTCTGGTAAATGCCACTGAACTTGAGATTAGTAACTGCCGCGGTAGAGGAATCCAGATTGAAGCTTACCGCCACGCCGCGGGTCGAAGGGTCGGAAACTATAGGAGAGTATGTTACGGCATAATTGTTGTTTCCTTTTGCGGTTGCGTTGGCAACCAATCCGGTAGGAGTCATGGTCGTAGCATTCCGGAAGTCCGAAGAACCAATAGGGGACTGGTGCACAAACTCAAGAAAGCTTGTGTTGTATTCGGGAGCAGTGCATGCCTTGTCATAAGTGTACAATGTGCTGTAGTTGTTCATAAGGGATCCTATGTAAGTATAGTTGAGTATGGAAGATATGTTTTCAAGAGGAGTCTTGACTGGCGCCGCAGAAGTGGAGGTGGGTGGTGGATTTGAAGAAGAGGATTGGGAAGATGTCTGAGAACTGCCAGCGGTCTTTCCGGAAGGCTGTGAAGAGGTGCCAGATGAGCTTGAGGAAGAAGCAGTGGAAGGCTGGGGGGTTTGTGTAACTGTACCGGAATAAAATGATGCCGGATTGCTTATTACTATTGAAGGGCTTGTCCTTATTTTGTACACTGCAGGGATGGGAATAAGCTCAACCTTCGAGGTTGTGTTGCCCGAAGATACCAGCTTTACTGCGAGGTCGGCGGTGGGTGAGAGCGATGTGCTTATGTTTGCCTGCGAGCCGTTGTATACTGTGAATTCTGATACCGAGCTTGTAAGCACTGGAACCTCGCTTACATATATGGTAGCATAAGATGGCGAAGAGTTCTCAAGAAACATTGCGAATGTTGCAGGCTGGCCTTTCAGCTTGAAGTATGAGCTTTTACCCAGAGCCAGGGATATGGTCTGATTTGAAGAAACAATGGGAACGCCATGCCAGGAAAAGGCAAGATAGGCAATTATGGCAATCACTACTATTACAAGGGCAGCAGTGGTAGCCATCTTGCCAGTATTGGATTTTCTATGAGGTTTTATGCCTTGCTGCATCCTTGAAGATGTTTTCTGGTCTTCATACATGGTGTAGCTATGAAAGAATTATACTTAAATAGATTTGCAGGGATTTTGCTTCATTGAGTACACTTGAGTTTTCAAACTAAAGAAGGCAGAAAAGGCGTTAGCTGGAAGGACTCCGATGTTTCCGTGAACACGTGCATGGCCGCCGTGTTTGTTTTATATGCTTATGGAAAACGCGGGATATGCCCAAACATTTGGATTGACTTAAACGCACAAGGCAAGAAGGAATATATTACATTATGCAGATGTTTAATAGATTTTATGAGGAGCCTTGAGGACGCTGAAGCTGAGGTAATCTCAGTGGTAAATGAACGCCAGGAGATAACCTACAACGAGCTCAAGAGCTTTGCAGAATCCAGGGAAATAGGAGAAGATCTGCTCAGGAAGAGCCTGGATGTGCTGGAGAAGGCGCATGCCATAGCCTCGAGGAGCAGCGGAGGCATACTGACTTATTATATCCTCACTGAAAAACCCACATTCAACAGGATAATGATAGTTGAAGATGACAAAAACATAAACAAGCTCATGGCGCTTTCGATAGGAAAAGGATTTGAGATTACGCAGGTATATGACGGCCTTGAGGGCCTTAAGCGCATAAAGTACGAAAAGCCGGACCTTGTCGTCCTTGACCTCATGATGCCGGGTATGAACGGGCTTGAGATATGCCAAAACATTAAGACAGACGGGAGCCTTCATGACACAGTGGTCATAATAGTGAGCGCGATGGATGCCACCTCAAACAGGTAGAT
>JAJZIZ010000007.1 GCA_021846005.1 Microcaldota archaeon | reverse complement strand
GGAATGGGAGCTCGGCCAGGGAATAACACACCCGGGATTGTATGCACTGATGGCAAGAAGGCATATGCACGATTTCGGCACCACCGAAGAGCAGATGGCTGCGGTTTCGGTCAAAAACCACAAAAACGCAGTCAAGAACAAGTATGCGCAGTTCAGAAAGGAAATATCAATAGACGACGTGATGAATTCAAAGCCTGTTGCCGATCCATTGAAGGTCTTCGACTGCTCGCCGATATCTGACGGCGCTGCAGCGCTTATACTTGCGCCTCTTGAGATTGCCAAGAAATACAATGACACTCCGATAAAGATATCTGCAAGCACGCAGGCGACAGACACGCTAGGGCTTGCCGAACGCGAGACCATAACTGCGATAAAGGCCACCCAGATAGCCGGAGACAAGGCATTCAAAACTGCAGGATTGGAAAGGAAGGATATCGACGTTGTGGAGGTGCACGATTGCTTCACCATAGCAGAGATACTCGCAATGGAAGACCTTGGATTCTATAAGAAGGGAAGCGCCGCCAGGGCTATCGCAGACGGGGAGACAGCGCTGAATGCGAAACTTTCAGTCAACACAAGCGGAGGCCTCAAAGGATGCGGGCACCCGGTAGGCGCCACTGGAGTTAAGCAGGCTGTTGAGATAACGTGGCAGCTTCGCGGAGAAGCTGGAGACCGCCAGGTGACTGGAGCGGAAAAGGGAATGGCCCACAATGTAGGGGGCAGCGGCGCCACGGCTGTGGTGCACATCATGGAAAGAGTGAACTGAATAGGCTGATAATCATGGAAAAAGCATCTGCAAGCATGTGGAGAAAAATAGACACAAGATACAATCTTGTAGGAAACGAGTGCGAGAATTGCAAGACCCTCTATTTCCCGCAGAGAATAGTATGCAGAAACTGCGGCAGGGATACTAAAATGAAGCCTAGAAAACTAGGAGGCAGAGGCAGGATATACTCTTTGACTACAATAAGGGTTCCCAGCGATACCTTCAAGGAAAGCGCGCCTTACACAGTAGGCATTGTGGAGCTTGATGAAGGACCCAAGGTAGAGGGGCACGTGGTGGACGGCGGCCGCGATCCGAAAATCGGGGACAGAGTCAACATAGTCTTCAGGAAGATGTACACCGACGGGGAGGAAGGACTCATCCACTACCATTTCAAGTTCGTGATGGAGTAGTATTGCAAAAAGGCGGTAAGTACTTTTAGTTATGCTGCTGCCTTGAATGCCGCTCACGCATCAGTTTTACAAGAAGTTCGGTTCCGTGCGTAACTGTCCCATACTTGGATATTATGGAACTGACCACGCCAGGATCGTCAAGGCCCAGATATTTGACAAGCCCTATTTTTCTTATCTCTTTTCTTATTTCCTTATCTTCCTTTGTGCTTAGATGCTTTTGTCTTGATACATCCCTTATTGTTTGCGGCAGGTAGAATACGGCTTTCGGCCCTGCAAGGATAAGCCCTACTGCAAAAGACCTGGCTATGACTTCTGCTGTGGATTGCGGCATAAATGAATTCAGTTTGTTGTATGTCCTTGGATGCTTGAGGCTCTTGTCGTTATGCAGTATTATGCAGTCTTTTGGAAGTTTTTTTGATTTGCTTGCCGGTTGCTCATGCACGAGGCCTTTCCATTCTATGCTTCCTTTTTTGTACAGCCGCGTCTGCCATGTTCCGCTGCTGCTTGCACTTTCCACCCTGAATATTTTATAGACGTCGTTTTCCAATCTGCTGGTACGTATGAAGGATGCAAGACCCTCGGAAAGGCGCTCGTCGGTGTCTATTATGAATACGTAAGGAGTATTTACAAAACTCTCAGCCCAGGGGCGAAGCGGCTCGGGATATCCGAATCCCGGAGCAGGTATCACCTGCACGTCGGGAAGCAGGCGCTTGAGGCTCTCAAGGTCTTTATCCGAAGAGGTATAGAATATGGCAATGTTTCTGCTTTTAAGGGCCTTGGCGCATTCGGCTGTCTGGTCCGGAGAATCCATTGAAAATATTACGAATGTTACCTCTTCTTCCATGAAATGCCATATTTTGATTTGATGTTGCAGGACATGCCGGCGCGTTGCGCAGCGATGCGTACGGAATGTTTATGCCCATTACAGCAATAATATTGCCGCTTCCATTAATATAATTATTGCAGTTTGAATATTTGGCATTTGCTACAGGAAAAATGAAAATGTAAGTAGCTTGGAGATGGATACTCATCAGTGGGGTTTTTATAGCATTTAGAACATATTCAACATTGCGCCTTGGTAGTGTAGCGGTCCAGCATACGGCCCTGTCACGGCTGCGACCCGGGTTCGAATCCCGGCCAAGGCGTCTTCGTGAAATAAGAAAACATTAGAGTAAGATTTGTTTTTCTATAATCCAAAAGACTATAAAATCATTCAGACCATTGAGAGATAACGAGAAACATTATTAGATTTTATAGTATATGGATGGTCTGATGGCAGAAGGTTCAAAGATCAGCGTTCCCGTAGCTATGGCAGTTGGCTTGGGTGCCATAATAGGCGCAGGGATTTTCGTCCTCAGCGGCACTGCGATAGCGCTTGCAGGATCTGATGCCATAATAGCATTCATACTTGTAGGCATAGTTGCACTTTTGGTAGCAGTTGAGTTGGGAGAGCTTGGAGCCATAATGCCCAAGGTCAAAGGCGCCTCGTATTCTTATATATACAACGCATTCGGAAGCGAGTTGGGATTCATTTCAGGCGTTCTTCTCTACTTCAGCTATGCCACATCGGTATCTGCAATAGCGCTGGGTTTCGGATCCTATGCGGCAAGCCTTGCGGGATTGAATGTAGGGGATTTTTCCAGATATTTTTCCATTGCCATAATAGGAATTCTTTCAGTGGTAAACCTTATAGGCATAAAGAAGGCGGCCAAGGTTGATTCGTACCTCGTCACAGTCAAGATCCTCATACTGATATTATTCATAGCTTTTGCATTCGTTGCAGTTTTTGCGTTGGGAAAAGGTCTTTCAGGACATATGAGCCAGATTATGCCAATAGGAGGCATTGCGGGAATATTTGCTGCAAGCGTGGCCATATTCTTCGCTTATTCCGGATTCCAGTCGATAAGCACATTTACATCTAGAATAAAGGGAGGGGCAAGGGGCGCTGCGAAGGCAATAATGTATTCGGTGGTAATAAGCATCATCATATACGTACTCGTGGCGATAGCGCTTCTGATTATGCTGCCATCGAAAAACTACACGATAAATGCAGATCCTCTCGCCTTTGCGCTTAAGGCCATCAACGCCCCGCTGTCGTTGCTGGTCATTGTTGATATTGGTGCCCTGATAGCTACCGCGTCTGCTGTCCTTGCCATGATACTTTCATCTTCAAGAATACTTTACCAGATAAGCAGCGACCATCTCCTCCCGAAGGCGCTTAGAAAATACAACGAGAAAAATGACGTTGCCACAAACGGAGTGATACTCTCGGCGATAATAGGAGTAGTTATGCTGTTTTCCGGAAACATATTCATAATCGCAGCCATTTCTAATTTCGGGCTGCTCTTCTCTTACCTCTTGAGCTCGTTTGCAGTGGTACATTTCAGAAGGATAAGAAAGAGGGCATCTTTCAAGTCGCCGTTCTACCCATATCTGCCATTGGCGGCAATTGCAGGAATAATGCTCCTGCTTGTAGGAATGCCGAGAGAGTCGTTAGTAATCGGAGTACTCATAGTGCTTTCTTTAATCATAGTGTATTATTTCTTAAGGGAAGCTAAGAGAAAAAGAGTTGTCAAGATACGGCTTTTCAGATAACTTCCGCAGTTGAGAATGCCTTAGTAAAACCTAAACGGGTAAAACAGTATATAAGAATTTTCGGGTAAATACCAGATATGGGAATTGCTTAGGCTTTCCCATACCCACACATGCCCCGGAAAAGAAATTGCTATTTCCATCTAATTGTCTTTCCGGGGTTTTTATCTTTATGAAGAAGCCTAAAGAAAACCTAATATTTAAAAGGGTATTTTAAGTAATATAAAGCAAGAGTGGAGTGAAGAGTATGGGAAGAACTGCCGAAACGAAGAAAAAAATATTAAAAATGCTGAAGAAGAACAACCGGAGGCTGATGGATATATATCCAGAACTTGGACTTACAGCCGCGACAGTGAGCCAGCATCTGAAGGAGCTCAAGGAGATGGGATTGATAGAAGAGCTTGACAACTCGCATTTCAAGAACGAAAAATATTACAGCATAAAAAGAGGAGACGCGGAAAATGTGTTGGAGGTGAACAGGCCGTGGAAACGCGACCTTACAAGGATAGGAGCAGCGAGCATGGCGATAGCCATAGGCGCGATCATTATTCTGTTTTTCGCGCATGCAGAGAATGTTGCTGGAGGAAAGTACATAGCAGTAAACGTACTTCTTACAGATCCCCCGCATGTGCCGCTGGGTACCAAAAACCTTTACATCAATTATACATCGATAAGATTGCACGTAGCAAATTCCACCAAATGGATATCTGTGAACTCGTCAGGGAGCGTTGACTTGATGTCCCTGATAAACGTTAGTAAGATTATAGGGTTGGCCAAAATACCAGAAGGTACCAATATAGACGAGGTCTCATTCGCAATACAAAACGGATACATATACATAGGAAACAGCACATATCCGCTCTATATAACCAGCAATCAGATAACGGGAACGGTAGCGGGAGTTAAGAGCGTAAACAGCACAGAAGACATTCTTGTGGATTTCTCCCCTGCAGTACTTGCGCTTTACAATAATAATACTGTTTCCTTCGAAATGATACCTTCGCTCTCGGCGGAAGTGATAAACAGGCAGCAGCTTATCCCAAAAGGATACGGAGGAGGGACAGTTTTTGGCATTGCAGGATGGACCGCTTCTCAGTTTTGGCAGGGATTGAATATAACAAGTGCAAGCATAGTCTCCAATGGCAATCTCACGAAGATAAAAGTAGTAGTCGAAGATTCCTCAAACAGGAGCATAGATATCAGCCATATCCAGATATTCGGCAACGAGCCCATGTATCTGAACCAGAAGGCGTTGGGGAACATGTCAAGAAACAGGACAATGGCAATGATAAGGCAGAATGGGGATTTTGAGAATGCATATAATTGGACCTCAGGCATGGCCAATTCATCATGGCCTTTTTACCTCGGCAGGGAAAGCGGCAACAGAACGGGAAGCGCCGGATGGGTGACTGTCAGGGGCTTTTTCAATATGCCAAGAAGCATAGACGCCAACACGATGGGGCATATCGAGGAAGCCGGAGCCCTAAGCCTTGCATACAGAATGAGCGCCATGAAGAACAGGCTGGGAGTGATTGATTTCATAGCCAATAAAAACGAAACGCTTACAGAACCGTTCCTTCCGATCTACCCTGGCACTGCGGGTTACGTGGTAAGCCCAGGACAGAGCGCTACGCTCGAATTCAATGGCACAGTAACAGTTGGAAGGGCAGGCCTTATGATAATCAATTTCACCCCTGGAAATTCATATGTATTGGAGATAGTAGGCAATGGTTGCGAGTATGCCGATACAAATGTCATAGCCGGGTAGACTTATTAAAAAGCCTGTATTTAGGCATTATGTGCAAGCGATTATGTTTTGAGTGGTATGGTGGCAAAAAGAGAGGAAGAAGAGGTAATGAGGGCCGATAGCGTACAGAAGGTCTACTTCTCGAAAAAAGTGCAGTATATCGCCCTGAAGGATGTTTCAGTCTCCATAAAAAAAGGGGAGTTTGTTACCATATTAGGGCCTTCAGGAAGCGGGAAGACCACATTCATGAATCTCCTCGGAACGCTTGACAGGCCTACGAAAGGAAAGGTATTCATAGACGGAGTTGATACCTCAGAACTTGATAATAACCAGCTTTCAATACTGCGCAACAGAAAAATAGGATTCATCTTCCAGTCTTATAATCTGGTGCCGTATCTTTCCGCACTGGAAAACGTGATCCTGCCGCTCATGGTGGAGGGAAGGGATACCCCGGATAACTTGGAAAGGGCCAGGAATATATTGGAGGAAATAGGCATAGGCAATGAGATTAACAAGAAGCCTAATGAAATGAGCGGAGGCCAACAGCAAAGGGTTGCCATAGCAAGGGCACTTATCAACGAGCCCCCGATAATAATAGGGGATGAGCCAACGGGAAACCTAGACTCTAAGACAGCAGAATTGGTTATGAACCTGCTAATACGCCTCTCGAAAGAGAAGAGGATAACAATGGTAATCGCCACTCACGATCCGGAAGTGGCTGGGCTGTCACAGAGAAGCATATACATGAAGGACGGAGTTATTGAGAAGCATGTCAGAAACAAATGATAAGATTACGATAATGAATAAAGTGGATGTTATGAAGATTATGAGAACCAACCTGCGAATCTTGATCCTCGCTGCTGCGATACTGCTTGTGAGCTTTGGAACAGTGAATGCGTCATCATGCCAGACCTTCAGCTACCCTAACATAAAAGTAATTGGAATAACATGGGGAAACAGCACGCATTACATATCGGCTTATCCTGGAGACAAAGACGTTCCGCTGACAGTGACTCTTGAGACTTACGATACAAATTGCGTATTTGAGAATCTTGTCGGATCATTGCAGCTGTACGGAGGAATCACCAACTATGACGGAAGCCAGGTCTCCACGTATTATACACAAGCAACGCAGCCTCCCTCAATAATCAATATGGTATTCTACCTCAACATAGCAAAAAATGTTACAATGGGACCTAACGTTACCGTTTCGTACCCGCTGGTTCTCGAGTGGGACTCCAATAATGGATCCATAAACAATAAGCAACAAATAAACGTGCAGGTCCCCATGGAGGGTGCCGCAAATCTCACATTCGCTGCCAAGAATCCCCAGATAACCGCAGGGAAGGTCACAAATGTCAGCATAACCGTCTCCAATGAAGGAAGCGGCATCGCCTCTAACATAGGAGTCACTGCCTCATCTACACAGGGAGTTAGTTTCATAAGCCAGCCTAATGAGATAGCAAACCTAGGACCTGGGGAATCGAAAAACATGACGTTTGGAATCTACATAGCACCAAGCCAGTCAGGCAATTCGCAGGCAGGTGCCTCGGTAGTAATAAATCTCAATGGACATTACATAAGCCCTTACGGCCACAATACCACACTGGAAAGCCAGGTTGGGCTTTTTACTTCGCCGCCTTCACAGGCTTCGGCGATAGTCTCAGTTGAAAACCAGACGCTGGTAGCAGGCAGGATAACCGAAACGAATCTTTCAGTATACAATTCCGGCAGCGATCCCATTACCAATCTTTCAGTAGTTCTTACGCCAGTGGCGCCGCTCAACATAATAGGCTCCGACAATCTGAATGCTGTGCCCATAGTGGCAGGTGGCAAAAAAGTGAATCTCCCCATAACGCTTTACATGCAGTCTTCAACAAGCGCAGTTTCAACGCTTGAGATAAGCATGTCGTATGTGCTTGACAATCAGCAGATCACATCATCGAGAAGCATAAGTTTCCTGAATCCGGGCAATATAAACATGAGCGTAGTGAGCACAGTAATATCGCCTTCGTCGCCCGGGCAGGGACAGATATTTTCCATAACATCAACAGTACAGAACACAGGTTCCCAGGAGGCGGTTGCAACGTCTGTTGCTCCGAAGCCGCCTTCAGGAATAAACATACTGGGACAGAATAGCACCTTTCTCGGCAGCATACCTGTCGACACACCGACTGCGCTTACAGTGAGCTTTACAGTCTCGCCTAATGCAAAGCCAGGAGAATACACCATCCCTGTTGTCGTTTCTTATCTCAATAACCTGAACCAGAAGGAGAACCGAACATTCTATTATAATGTGGAGATAGGGCAGGCGCAGGCCGCTGGTGCAGGCATTTCGCGCCAGGGAAATACATCAAAGGGCGCTGCAGTCTACAGCAGGAAGAGCGGATCGGGAGGAGACATCGTAATTGCCATTGGAGTGATAGTAGTTGCAGGCGCTGCCTATTACCTATATAGAAGAAAAAATGCTGGCAGCAGGGAAAAAAACAATAGAAAGTAGTTGTGCGGATGAGGTTAAAGGACACGCTCTGGTTGGGCATTAAGGGAATATCGGAAAGAAAGGTCAGGACCCTGCTGACAATCATAACGGTAGCCATAGGAGTAGCTGCAATAGTGGCACTGGTTTCTCTGGTTGCAGGAAGCTCCGCAAGCATAACCAAATCCCTTGAAAGCATAGGCCCATCGTCAATCTATATGGTGCCGCTTAGCGGGCATATATTCACTGCGGCTGACGTCGCAGTGCTCGAAGGCCTGCCGAATGTCAGCACAGTAATACCGATGATAAGGTCAAGCGCGAGCATATCGCTCGGCGACCAGCAGATAACCGCGACGATAATAGGAGTGAATAATTACAGCGTTGTCAATGCCATAGGATCCCTGAATATCTACCAAGGCGCCACGTTTAACAATTCGGCTCTTCCTGATGCGCTGGTTGGGCATGGCATAGCCTTTCCCACTTCGACGCAGGCGGCGCCATCCGTAATACTTGGCGAACCCATATACCTGACACAGCAGGGAAGCGGTGGTTCGAGAACAATAACGCTTCTGCCATCCGGAATACTGAACCAGTACGGCTCGTCAATATTCATACAGCCCGATACTTCGGTCTTTATGTCGCTGCCGGAAGCTGAAAGCCTGCTCAATACATATTCATACAACATAATCATAGTTAAGGCCACTAATACAAGTGATGCTTCTGCGCTCTCCTCACTGCTCAATACAGTCTATGGAAACCAGGCAAGCATACTTTCAGTGGAGGCAATAGCAGCAACGATATCCTCGGTCGTAGGCTCCATAACTTTGCTGCTTGGATCTGTCGCGGGAATTTCGCTCGTTGTAGCCGGAATAAGCATACTCAGTATAATGATGGTTTCTGTGACTGAACGGACCAGGGAGATAGGCATATTGAAAGCGATAGGATTCAAAAAGAAAGAGGTTCTTGGTCTCTTTCTCGCCGAGGCATTCATAATAGGACTTGTCGGGGGAATCGCCGGTGTGGCGCTTGGAACAGCAGGAGGATATGCGTTGCCTGCGCTTCTCTCTTCCCATTCTTCAGCGAATGGGGCTTCGGGAAGCACAGGCGGCGCACCAAACGCTGGAGCTGGAACATTTAGGTCGAATGGAGGAGGCGGGGCGTTTGCAGGAGGCGGAGGGCCTGGAAGCCCTTCGGCAGGCCTTTCCATAACGCCAATAGTCAGCCCGATGCTTGCCATAGAAGCCGTGCTGATAGCGATAATAGTCGCCATACTCTCAAGCCTTTATCCGGCATGGAAGGCTTCAACGGTCGATCCGATAAAGGCGCTGAGATCCGAATAAGAAAGAGAATTAGAATCGGAATCCGGCATGCGCGCAAGGAAATTGTGCAGATATAGGAACCGAAATCAGAAAAAGTGAGATGGCAGCCGTATCAGACGGCAAGAAGTTTGACGTAGTCTGCCTTCTTGTTGGACTGCAATGTCTTGAACATTGTCTTTATTCTTTCAGCTTCACCTGACACGATGAATGTCTCAAGGCATTTCTCTGTTGAGGTCTTGCTATGGAGATGCGTAACTATTATATCGTCAAACCGGTGGACCACGCCGGATATTGCCTCGTCCGCCTGAAGGGAATGCGCGGCTATCAAAACCGCATTTACCTTCCCGGAAAGTGCATTTGCATTCTCTTTCTCCTCGATAAAGTGCCTGACCGCAGCACGCACGACCTCGGATCTTCCCGAGAAGCCGAGATTGCGCTCCAGCTCGTCTATTTCTTCAAGAATCTTCTCGTTTAGAGAGAGGCTTATTATCGGCATTGAAACATACCTATCATGAATGATGAATCTATAAATAGTTATTTGGGAAATATTTCACATGCGCAAAGCAGCAATTGGAAAGTCTGTCACAGTTATACTGCCTACCCTTAATGAGGCAGAGAACATAGGCAAAATCCTGTCCATGCTCCACGGCGCATATCCGACTGCTGAAATAATAGTGGCCGATGACGGATCTGATGACGGCACACAGGAAATAGTCAGAAAGATATCAGCGAAAAGGAAGAATGTGAGTCTCCTTGACAGAAGGCGAAGAAGAGAACATGGATTGACTGCGAGCGTCATTGAAGCCGCATTTGCGGCAAGAGGAGAATATATAGTAGTCATGGATGCAGACCTTCAGCATCCTGTGGAAAAGGCAGGCAGCCTTCTGGCCGGACTTGATAATTCTGATCTTTCAATAGGAATAAGAAGCTACGTGAAGGACTGGGGGCTGAAAAGAATGGCAATTTCAAAGTCAGTTGCATTCCTCGCTTACATTTCGTTTGCCGCGCGGGGAAGGCCTGTATGCAACGATATGATGTCGGGCTTCTTTGCAATAAAAAAGAAGACCATGATGGAAATAGCAGGGCACAATAAAGAAAAATTTGTTGGAAAAGGATACAAGATACTTCTTGATATATTGAGGCTCTCCCCGAAAGGAATAAAAATTTCGGAGGCAAGATACTCGGCTTTCCACAAAAGAAGGAAGGGAAGATCCAAACTTGGTCCCAAGCATGTGATTTATACATTGGCATCCGTATTCAGTTAGGGAGAATCGTGGGATCCGGAAAGCGTGGAATTTTTGATTTAGGAAGAAAGATCAGGGAAGATCCCTACGGATCGGGCTTCTTCATAGTCTCGCTTGCTTTTCTGGCTTTCGCTTCTTATGTCAATTATTGGAGCGGTCTTTTTCCGGAAATAGAGGCACTCTCCGCGGCAATGGTCATTATCTTCTTCGTTTATTCGATAGTATTCGTTTTATGTGGAAAGAGGCATGAAAGAAACTCAAAGATTGCCATGCAGGCTGCCTTTTTGTTGTCTTTGGCCGCAGTAGTATCAGTAATATTTTTGGCAGGAAGCAGGATAGGAATATACACTGCACTTAGTCTTCTTTATGTGTCTGGTCCAGTGATAGAATACACGATAGTTCTCGTTTTTTTTCTTTCGCTTGTTTCTTTTGGAGCCTTTCTTCTGAAAAAAGGATACAGGCAAGGATACCTTCTAATAGCTGTTGCTTTCCTGTTTTTCATAATCCCGTATTATACAATATGGATATCCAAAACAGTAGTTATATCGGATGAAACATTCATAGGATTTGCGGATTCAGGATTGTTTCTGCATGGGGCGAATCCATACACTACCGGCGTTTCGGACATACTGCTTTCAAATTACACCGCGGGAAAAGTGAACAGCATTACTTATACTACGTCGAATAAGGCAGTTGGAATTCTCAATTACCCGGATCTTTTCCTGTTCTCATCGCTGCCTTTTTATTACATTTCAGAAATGGCAGGAAGAGGAGTTATCCTTGCAACCAAACTTCAGATAGGTGTTTTCCTTTTTATTCTTCTTCTTGTAATAGCGCGCTATGTTTCAATTGATTCATATAAAAAACCACTGATAGGGCTTTCATTCATGATCGCCTTCCTTCTTGGAACAATCTCTGCGCCTTTTGAGCTTCTCATGCTGGCAATGATAATACTCGCATACGTGAAACTTGATTCGGAGTATTCGTGGGTACTGCTCGGCATCTGCCTTGCGATGCAGGAACTGCTCTGGCTTCCGGTCATGCTGCTGCTTGCCTACAAGACAGTGAATTCAGGAGTAAGGAAAGGAATTATAAATGCCATCGGAAGCATCTTGGTCTTTCTTGCATTCAATGCATACTTCATTGCGATTGGTCCTGCCGCATTTGTTCACGGAATATTTAACCCGATAGGCAACATAATACCAGATGCCGGAGGAGTCTTCGGGTATCTTATCTCAGTAGTATATGGAACATCCATTCCGATTGAGGGAGTAGTTATCGGAATGGTTTCCCTTTTTTCATTGGCCGCTTTCCTGTATATAGGCGAGAAGAGGCTCGCGCCGCTGCTGAGTCTGCTTCCGCTGGAATTTCTTTCCCATAATCTCCTTTATTATCCTGCATTTTTCATAGCGTTTGCATTTGCAACCCTTTCAATCAGAGAGAATAAGAAAAATTCCAGAAGGATTGCTTTGCCTGCAGGTTGGAAAAGAATACTTGCCGTTGTAATGGCGGTGCTGATATTGTCTGGAATTGCAATTGTTTTATACAGCCATTCGGAGTATATGAGATATTTTGGAATGCATCTGGAACCGAAGAAAGACAATATAAGCGCATCGGGGCCATTGACAAGGTATTCACTCTTTTTCAGAGGCAGCTGCGCAGGATCATGCGGAAACCTTTCCGTTCTGATGTTCGGTTTCGGAGGAAACGGACCTGACTTTTTCAACCTGGCAGACAGGCAAGGATTAGGATACGCGGTAGCGGAATACAGCACTTCGGATTCAGGATATTATGCCAATGCCTCAATAAACACGAGCACTGCAGGAGATATCTATGCGGCACAGATGGTAATATACGACGACAGTTATGCGCATTTCACCAGTGAATTTTACCGTTAGCTGCACGGTGAAAACAGAAAGCGGGCAAAGTCTTTTAATTAGCAAGGAATTAGTGATTAATGAGAAAATGAAGATATCGAGGCAGATTTCAGAATACGTAAATTCAATAGATTATGGAGATGTCCCAGACACCAGCATAAAAAACATCAATAGGCTTATACTTGATACGCTGGGATGCGGAATTGGTGCGTATGGCGAACCCACCATAACGAAGGCAAGGAATGCAATAAAGGGCATGAAAGGAGGAAGGTCAACCGTACTTGGAACAGCGATAAAGACTGAACCTGAGATTGCCGCGTTTGTAAACGGGGCCATGACAAGATATTTCGATTTTAATGATACGTATGATTCAAAGGAGTTCTCACACCCCAGTGACAACATAATGCCAATGCTTGCAGTAGCAGAATCTGAAGGCAGGAATGGCAGGGATGCAATACTGGCATGCCTTCTTGCCTATGAAATACAGGCCAGGCTTGCTGATTCCGCAAACCTCTGGAAGAGAGGGTGGGATCATGTAATATATGGGCTTGTTTCAGTAAGCGCATCTGCTTCAAGACTCATGAGATTGGATGATGACAAAACAGAACAGGCAATAAACATAGCCCTTAATTCACATCTCGTAATGAGGCAGGTGCGAGCAGGGATGCTTTCGGAGTGGAAAGCCTTCGCTTTTTCTGATGTGGCAAGAAACGCCATATTTTCCGCAAGGCTTGCGAGGGAAGGAATTACAGGGCCGGATCCGGTATTTGAAGGAGAGATGGGATTTTTCAATCAGGTGAGCGGAAGGTTTACGTTCAATGCCAAAAGATTCGGAGGATTGAAAGGAAGATTCAGGATAGATAAAAATTTAATGAAGTATTATCCAGCAGAGACAAGGGCACAGGCGGCGATATTTGCGGCCTTGGACCTTCGCAGGAAAATACATTCCATTGATGAGATAGCAAGTGTTGAGATAGGCGCCGGAGAAGCTACCGTAAAAGTGATAGGAAGCGGCGCGGAGAAATGGAAACCGGAGACGAAGGAAACTGCAGACCATAGCATACCGTACATAGTCGCCGCTGCCCTGATTGATGGAGGAGTCGGCATAGAGACTTTTGAAAGGAAAAGATTTGAGGATAGGACAACAGTAGAATTCATGAAGAGAATTAAGGTAAATGAAATCAAAAAATACACTTCCCTTTTTAATAAGGGAGGCACAGTAAATGCGGCGAGCCTTAGGATAGTGATGAAAAACGGCGGCGTTCTTTACAAGGAAGTGCTGTATTCGAAGGGACATTGGAAGAATCCGATGAGCAACAAAGAGATAGAGGAGAAATTTAGAAAGCTTGCGCTGAGAAAACTCAGCGAGCCAAAGACAAACAAGGCAATATCCATGGTGTGGAATCTCGATAAGCTTAAAGATATCGGCTTGCTTTTTAAGGAATTCTGTTAAAGTGATTTTATGGCAACTAGCAAAGAAAGAAAGGCTTTGGACTTTGTGGAGATAGAGGAATTGAGCAGAAAGCCGAGAAAAAAAGGCATTACAGAGGTAAGAGTGCCTTATTATGCAGCAACACCGACCCTTACATACATAAAAGATCTCCTGGAAGAGTGGGGAGATTATTTTGACGGCATGAAGTTTGCATGCGGCACGATGAGGCTCATGAAACAGGAGCATGTCAGGAAAATAATAGAGATGTGCCACAAAAATGACGTTTATGTATCTACCGGAGGCTTTGTGGAAAGAGTACTGCTGCAGGGAGAGAAGGCAGTTGACAGGTACTTCAGGGAATGCAGGGAGCTTGGCTTTGACGTCATTGAAATATCAAGCGGCTTCGCCAGCATAAGGCTGGAGGACAAGCTGGCCATGGTGGAGAAAGTACATGACATGGGAATGAAGCCGAAGCCCGAGATATCGCTTATGATAGGCGCAGGAGCAGGGACGCACATAGCAGGCTATAAGCCCAAGCTTAGGCCGCTTAAGGAGTTTTTCGAGGAGGCAAAACAGCAGATAAGGTCGGGAGCCGAAGTCATAATGATCGAGTCCGAGGGGCTTACGGAGGACATGCCTCCGGAAAAATGGAGAAAAGATGTTATACTTGAGCTGATAAAAAAATTCGGCTTTGGAAGGTGGATGTTTGAAGCTGCCGATCCAGAAGTCTTCAAGTGGTATCTGCTCAATGTTTCTAAAGATGTTAATCTTTTCATAGACCACACACAGGTAACCGAATTCAATGTATGGAGGCTCGGATTGTGGGGCAACCCTGACATCTGGAAGGGTAAGAAAACAATATACAAAGGATGATTATGGCTATAAGAAAAAAATGGAACATTTCTGTACTTCCCGGCGACGGGGTTGGACCTGAGATAATTGAAGTTGCTATTCCAATAATAGAAGAGGTGAACAGAAGATTCGGAATAGAGATGAACATAAGAATGGGAAAGGCAGGATTCGACTGCATACGGAAATTTGGAACCAATCTGCCTGAAGAGACCATAGACCTTCTTAAAAAGAGCGACTGCGTGATAAAAGGGCCTATGACTACTCCCGAAGGCGCAGGCTCGGAGACCAGTGCTGCGGTAAAGATAAGGAGGATGTTTGACTTGTATGCCAATGTAAGGCCTGCAAAGTCAATGCCAGGAGTCAGGGGACTCAGGGATGACATAGACCTCGTCATAGTCAGGGAAAACACGGAAGGATTGTATTCAGGGATAGATTTCAAGATAGGAGATGATGCAGCCGCAAGCGTGATGATTATAACAAGGAAGGCAAGCGAGAGAATAGGGAGATTTGCTTTTGAGCTTGCAAAGAAGAGAAAAAAACATGTGACAATAGTGCACAAGGGCAATATACTGAAAACCTCCAACGCACTCCTGAAAGACACAATAGAGAAAGTGGGCAGAAAATATAGAGGATTCAAGATTGACGATGCGCATGTAGACGCCATGGCACAGTGGCTTATAAAAAATCCGCAAAATTATGATGTGATAGTGACAGAGAATCTTTTTGGAGACATATTGTCTGACGAATCGGCAATGGTAGTAGGAGGCATAGGAACTGGTCCTTCGGCAAACATAGGCGAACGGTATGCAATGTTTGAACCCATACACGGCTCGGCGCCCAAATACAAAGGACAAGACAAGGTAAATCCCATAGGTACGATCATGGCAGCTGGAATGATGTACAATTGGATGGGATTTGAAAACGCCGAGAAATGCATAGAGAAAGCAGTAATCAAATCGATAAAGGCAGGAGTAAAAACTTATGACCTTGGAGGCAGCAAAAAATGCTCTGATGTTGGAAGATACATAAAAAAAGAGATAGAAGGCGGAAGATAATGAAAGATACATATGATGTCATAATTGTGGGAGGGGGGATAACCGGAGCTTCTCTTTTGTATACTCTTACTAGATACACAGATCTGAAAAAAATATTGCTCATTGAGAAGTATGATGATCTTGCAACACTCAATTCAAACAGCAGGAACAATGCCCAGACACTGCATTTCGGTGACATAGAAACCAATTACTCAGCAGAAGAGGCGTCAAGAATAAAGCATGAGGCCGAGAGAATTCTCAGGTATTTCAGAATGCAGAGCCCGGGAACCAACAGAGACGTCATAAAGAAATGCCAAAAAATGGTATTAGGCGTAGGCAGCGAAGAGATAGAGACTCTTGATAACATATACAAGACAAGACTGAAAAAACTCTTTCCTTCAAGCATGGAACTTGAAAGGAAGGAGATAGCAAAACTGGAACCGTATGTGGTAAAAGACAGAAAAAAGGAGGAAGAGATAGGGGCTCTTCTTTCCAAGACAGGGTATATGATTGATTTCGGGAAAATGACACATATGTTCGCCTCTCAGGCTAAAGCCGTGGGAAAAGAAAGAGTAAGCCTTCTTTTCAACACCAGAGTCATGGGCATGGAGAAAAGAGGAAAAAGATACAGGGTATATACCCACAAAAACGAATATTTTTCACGATTTGTCGTATTTGCCACAGGCAGTTACAGCCTCTATTTTGCAAAGTCCATAGGGATAGAGAAGAACCTCTCGATACTCTCGGTGGGCGCCGGATTTTATACATCAAGAAAAGTACTGAACGGAAAGGTTTACAGAGTACAGAAAGGGGGCATACCGTTTGCTGCGGTCCACGGAGACCCTGACATTGCAGACAAGAACATCACAAGGTTTGGGCCTACAGTTACGATACCGCCAATGCTTGAAAAGAGACATCTTGACACAGTAATAGACTACATGAAGACCTTTGATTTTGACATACCTACGATGGTCAGTCTTGAAAAGATACTTTTCAATAAGGACATAAGAAGGATCATCGGAAATAACATGGGTTACAGCGTACCGGGGATAGGCAAGTATAGTTTTCTGAAAAAAGAGGCATCGAAAATAGTACCCTCCCTCAAATTTGAAAATCTTAGGCTTAATGGAGACATAGGAGGCATAAGGCCCCAGATGATAGATGAGAATAAGCATGCCCTGGTGCTCGGAGCGGGAAAGATAAAACATGATGGAGTCATATTCAATATTACGCCTTCTCCTGGGGCATCCTCATGTCTTGCAAATTCGCTCAAGGACATGCAGTACATTACAGAATACCTTGGCGCAGAATTCAACAAAGGCAGATACGAGAGGGAACTTGGAAAAATACACCCCTGAAGTGCCTGCCGCGCGGTAAGATGCTCATCGCCTTTCCGAGATTGGCAAATATTCCAAGTCTATGCTTCCAGTATAGTAATCCAGAGGACGTATCAGCCTGTTATTTTTCCAGTATTCTATTACATGAGCGCACCAGCCGACGCTTCTGCTCGCTGCAAATAGCGGAGTAAATATCTCCTTTGATATTCCAAGAGAGATATACACAGGACCGGAGAAAAAGTCCACATTTGGCCATATGCCCTTCTGCTTCCCCAGCTTGTCTATCATTATCTTCTCGGCTTCCATTTCTATTTTCGCAAGCTTTCTTACCTCGCCGTTTGCATCATTTTCAAGTTCTTCGAGGTATTTCTTTATTATCCTGGCCCTTGGATCGTATGTCTTGTATATCCTGTGCCCGAAACCCATTATTCTCTTCTTTCCGGACAGTGCATCGTCGATATATTTGGCCGTGTTTTCAGGCTTGCCTATGGCATAAAGCATGCGCAATGCCGCTTCGTCTGCTCCGCCGTGAAGCGGTCCTTTCAGCGCCGATATTCCGGCAGTTATAGCAGAATATAGATCGCTGAGGGTTGACGCGGCCGCTATCGAGGTGAACGTTGAGGCGTTGGATCCGTGCTCGGCATGCAGAATCATCATGACATCAAGTATCTTTGAATGCTTTTCATCCGGGGGAGAGCCCTTCAGCATGTAGAGAAAATTGGCAGCATGTCCCAGAGAGGCGTTAGGCTTTATGTAATCCTGTCCGTTCCTAAAACGCTCTATCGCTGCAATTATGCTTGCTGATTTTGAGATTATGTTTACGCTTTCGGCAAAATTTTCCTCTTCTGGATTCTCATATTTGTTGCTCTGATATGCAGGCAAAGCTGATATCGCAGTCCTCAGTGTATCCATAGGCACTGTGTTCCTGGCCATTTCTTTTATAAGGCGAATTATTCCGTCCGGAAGATCCCTGAAACTTTTCATCATCGCGGAGAATTTCTCCAGTTCTTCGCTTGTGGGAAGCCTTCCGTGAAGTATGAGATAACAAGTTTCCTCGTACGTGGAGTTTTCGGCAAGAGACGCTATGGAATAGCCGCAATAATAAAGCCTTCCGTTGATTCCGTCGATCATGGCTATTCTGCTTTCAGAAAAGTAGACACCTTCCAGCCCAAGATTTATTGTTGGTTTTTCTTGCATTTCCTTACCCAAGAGAAGATAAGAAGCCATATTTTATTAGTTTATCTGAAGTTGGCATTTTTGCAGGCAAAGCTTGAGTGCCGTTGCTGCTGAAACAGTATTTTCTTTTGCTTGGCATATCTGCGTTACGGGAGAAATTGATAGAAAAGAAATAAAGCATTTTATATAATTATATCCAACATTCTTTGAAGGGTGCTATGATGACAAACAGGTTGGAAAATGAATAGAGAAAGGGCATTTGCAAAAACGATAATTGAAGAGCTTAAATACGTGGTCGAACCCGAATTCGAGAAAATTAGCGTTGGTTTTTTGCCTATATATTTAATGCGTTTTGAAGGAAAAATAAAATCAAAAGAGAGCATAGATATAATAAACAAAAGCGAACTCAGGGAACTCACGTTTAGTGAATTCTTTGTAGCGGCAAGAGACCCCAATGTATTGAAATCATTTATTGGAGAGTGTATTTATCTGAAAGGCAGGGGCATCGGAGGAAGAGAAGGATACAGAAAGATAATGAAAGACGGCAAGATAGGAGAATTTCCGGAGATTGGATCGCTTAGCAACATCCCGAGGGAAATGAGGGTTTATGTATACCCCGGAAATGGTAAACA
>JAJZIZ010000060.1 GCA_021846005.1 Microcaldota archaeon | reverse complement strand
ATGCTGAAGAACACATAGAAGGATTGGACCAGGCCGGAAAGGAAGCTGCCCATGGGAAGAATGCTTTTTGATGGAGTCAGCATGGCGAATTGGCTGGATTGTGAGAAAGACGATCTGAATCCTGCCTGATTGTAAAACAACGGCGCAGTATTATGAATACCTGTAAGCCCTGATATCATTACGATGAAAATCAAGGCAACAACAGTTACGATTATGCTCCGCTTGAAACCCAGGAAGAGTATCCCCATGACGAACGCGGGAATCTCAAAAAGATATCCCAGATAGGAGAATGGCATCATTATGAGAGCCAGGAGAACAGTCACTGCGTCTGCGTACTTATACCCTACCAGTATCGAAAAGCCTACGAAAATCAGGTAGAACCAGGCAAGCAGGGGCGCCTGGTATGCTATCATCGGGAGCGCAAGGAAGAGCAGCGCGGTGAGGCCTACAAGGGGATGCACTCTTGAAAGGAAGAATAAGGCTATCAGCAGAGGTATCAGGATTATCAGCGGAAAGAACGGAAAGGCTATGGATATGCTTACCATGGCAAATATTGCAAGTATAGAGCTCGGGAAATATTTATGATTCGCCACATCGCGCAGAAAGTCCTTTATGTAATAAAGCGTCAGTGGGACATATATGCGCTGCTTCTTCTGCCTGTGGCCGGAAGTCTCCGCGGGTTCTGCCTCAGTGATTTTAGTCTTTAAAACAGCTTTTTTTCTTTTTGCCATTTCAACGTTCCTGCCTTGTGTCTTATGAAACTGATAAATATAAAAATGGGTTAATATTGAGTGCGGGAGGCAGGAAAAAACACCGAACAGGCGGACCAAACCCAAGATATAAATAAGTAGAGCTATAAATCTGTCTTTAACCCGTTGTAGCTCAATGGCAGAGCGGCCGGCTGTAGCCTGAAATCTTGGACACAAGCTTCCAAGGAAGATACCGGCAGGTTGAGTGTTCAACTCACTCCAACGGGAAATATTTTTTGCGATTTTCGAAAATTTCCCATCGGAATAAACTTTCCCCGAATACTTATCGCATGCGGTTCAGGATGCCAGCCGCCCGGAAGGAATACATTTAATTATTGGCTTCGTAGTTTTATGCATGTTCCTCAAGGTCATTGTAGTAGACCCAAAATATCAGCTGAACGTCGGATACATAGCAAGAACCGCGGCGAATTTTGGAGTCAAAAAACTTTTTTTCGTGAGCCCCAGGGCGGACATACACGGCAAGAAGGCAGTCATGTTCTCAAAACACGGGGCCGGACTTCTTAAAAACGCAGCAACAGTCAATTCGATAGACGAAGCGACGGAAGGATGCGACGTGGTAATCGGAAGCTCAGGAATCTGGAGGGAAGGCGAAAGGCTGAATGAGCATGAATACCTGATAGACCAGGCAGTGGAAAAGATAAAATCAGGCAGGGGCAGAAATACTGTTGTCGGCCTGCTCATAGGCAGAGATGACATAGGGCTCAGCAGGGATGAACTTGAAAAGTGCGACATGCTCGTGCATATACCTTCCAGCAAGGAATACCCGGTATTGAATATTTCGCACGCGCTGGCCATAATGCTTTACTGTTTCGGGAAAGAGAACTTCAGGGGTTACGAAAGAATATCACAGGAAAAGCCTTCCCCAGAGGAGATAAAGGCGCTGGAATCGATATTTGAAAGAATGATAGAGAAAAAAAGAATAAGGAATAGAAAAGCGGCAAGGAACATTTTCATGAAGATGGTAAGAAGAGCACGCCTTAACAGAAGCGAATTTCATGCGGTAATGACCGCATTCAAGTAATTCACTTGCTGCTTGGCTTCTTGCCCTTTATTATCTTCACTTTTGCAGGGGTTATCAATACCCTGTTCTCATTTATCTGCCCTATATCGCCATTTATCTTATCGACAAATGCCTTGAGATTCCCTATTATAGTATTCCTTGTATTGGGGCGCTTGTTGAGCTCCGTTATGTCAAGAAGTATTATGTTTTTTTTGGATATCTCCTGCTCTATAAGATCCAGATCCCTTTCGCTTGTTATTGTTACTGGTTTTACGTACATGTCTGCAGGTTCGTGGAGAAGGTCAACATCTTCCATTTCTGCTGAAGTCATGTATTCCTCGATGTCCATGCCTTTCTGCGAGCCAAAGCTCTGTCCCAGTTTGTCGAATATTCCCATTCTATCTCCTTATTTGCCTTTGTAGCAAGTATAAGATGCATAGATTAACTATTAAAAACTATCGGACAATAAAATTCCCACGGCTTCCCGACGGCACGCTTATGAATCTGGCCTAAGTCAGGATTTTACTGCTCCAGATATGCCTTTGCGCCTTTGAATGCTATGCCTGCCACCACCGACTTGAATCCCTGGGAATCGATGCTTGAAGCGAGAAATTCCGGATTTTCATGTATTGCTATTGCGATTCCTCCCCCGCCTCCGCCGCTCAGCTTTGCCCCGTAAGCACCGTTCTCCATGCACAATTCAACTGCACGGTCCAATCCGGGACTTGAGACGCCAAGAGATTTGAGAAGCTTGTGGTCCTCGTACATGAGCCCGCCCAGCTTCACCAAATCCGATTTCTTCAGCGCTTCAAGTCCTTCAATTGAACATTTTTCTATGCTGTTTAGTATTTTCTCTGTGCCTTCCCTGTCACTGTCATAAAGTTTTCTTACCATGCCTACAGTTTCGGCTGTGCTTTTCTTGCCGCCGGTATTTATCAATACAAGTGTTATCTTCGTTGCTATGGCCTCGGGCCTGCCGCCTCCTGCAGTGCTCACGTATCCGCCATAAAAGGTTGTTGCGGTGTCTATCCTTCCCGCGCCTTCGGATATGTGCGCTATGCGCTCGCCGTCCCTGGCTATATCAAGTATGGTAGGGTCATCTGCCTTCTTTCCTGAAAGCTTCAGCAATGCCACTGTAAACGCAGTAGAACAGGCGGCGCTGCTGGCACAGCCGCTCTGCATCGGTATCTCGGATGAAATGCTTATCTCACTGCCCATCAGGTCAAGGCCCAGCTCTCCGGAAAGCCTTGCGGCTATTGTTGCGAATGGGAGAATCTTGGAGTCTATGTTGCTGTTTGAGGATATGTATTCTGCAAGCCCTTTCCTGTCCTTATACCGCTTGTATAGCAGGGAGAGCGTCCTCTTGTCAAGTATCGCAGTAAAATCGGAGAAGTTGGCAAGAACTATCTTCATGCTGGTGTCGGATCTTGGTTTAACCGATACTGTTGCATACATTACGACTGCAGCTGCCAGGGAAAGCTTGCCGTAGACAGCGGCATGCTCGCCGAAAAGCTTTACGACTCCTGGAGCCTTCACTTCAAAATTCTCTTCCTGCATTTTGTGACATCCTCTCTCAACTAAAGGTTGAGAGCTTCCCCTGTGTTTGCAAGGTATGTTCTCAGTTCTTCGGGAATTGCCTCCTGTTGAGGTCTTACGTTCTCTCCCTGAGCGTGACTTTCCCTCTGT
>JAJZIZ010000006.1 GCA_021846005.1 Microcaldota archaeon | reverse complement strand
AAATGAAAATGGTATAAATAGAAACAAAATAAAATTCTGGTAAATTTCTTAAATCGTTTGCTAATTTCTGATATGAATAAATAGCTTCAGCCAAGATTAATAAATCAGTAATTGTCTTGTAGTTAATAAACTTGATGAGTGATTTTGAGTCTCTAAAAGATCTAAGATTAAGTTTCATACAGGAATATTCAGCATGATCTCTTTCTCTCTCAGGATTTGGAATACCAGAAATTTCAAACTTTTCTATTAAGTTTTTGAATCTTGGTAATAGAGGTCTGTAAATATTATTGAAAATGTCATCTCTAATCATTTCACATTCTTCTTTATCTACTCTCATAGAGCTGAAATCATCTACAATTTCATTAACATAGAGGGGTAGTTTTATTATAAAAATTTGATATATAAATCTCTCGAAAATTTTTCTATCTTCTATACTCATTTTAGAAATTTCATCCTGAACTCTTAGTGGATTAAGTATCTTTTCTAAGACAGACTTCAGTATTGATTGAACTTCCACTCTAACCTTTCTTGAGACATAAGGTTCAATTTCTATTAGTTCTTTTTCATTTAAAAGTTTTTTGAGTTTTGTAAGTGATTCGTTTGCGAAGACAAAAGTTTGTGGTTTTTTGAGTAGACCTAGATTCATATAATAGCTTAATTGGCTTTCTTCTAGTAAACGCAATTGCGCAGCACCCAAGATTACGTTACTATCGAAGAATATTTTAATGGAATTATTGGGCATAGAAAAAGCACTAGTATCACTTAATTAGATAACAGAATTTGTAGATTGATTTATAGCATCTATAAATAGATTCTCAGATTCTTTATTCTTAAATTTAATCTCCGATTGCTCTAGAATCTTATCGTCTAATGACATTTTAAAAATGCTTTTAACAGATTCATTAATTGCTATACTCTCATCGTTAGTTATGGTCTTTGTAGTATATATCTTATCAAGGCTTTCTAGTATTGCAGAAATAAAGCCCAGATAATTTTTATCAATAACCCTCTCTGCTGCGATGGGATTTTCACCCATTTTATGGGCGATTGATAGATTATCTCTTAGACTCATGCAAATATCAGAAGTGGTTTTGATTGAACCAAAAGTAACTGTTTGTTTTATAAAATCATTTTCGAATCTTTTAAAAAATATCTCTGATAAGATATCTAAATTTGAAATTAGATTGTCAAATTGTTTTATTGGTTTCTCGGTTATTTCGCCTTGTCTATCTATAATATCTTTTAGAGTATCTTCTATCAAAAAGACAGAGTTTTGTGCATTTTTAATCTCCGTTATTTCCGTCATATAGATACCCTTTATCGGTAAGGATTGTAAACCTTTTATGCTTTTCTATGTTCTTTTAATATTAAGGGTGTTTAGATATTTAAACATAATGTTGAAAATGGTTTTGTTTAAATAGTGAAATTCTGTTTAGATAGTCTTATCCTTGTTTAATAAGTATTCCAAGAGGTGGCGAATCCATACTTTGAGGAACAAGCCAACCCAAATCCTTTGCAGATATGCGCATAATACCATTTATCTATTTTTCAATAACTTTTCTTTCATCGTCTGTTATACCATATAACTTGTATACAAACTCATCAATTTTCTCGTTGGTTTTTTCTATTTCTTGCTCTAGATTTTGGCGTTCTGAAGTTTGCTTCTCACCAAATTCTTTCAGTTTTCTATATTGGTCTTCGATTTTTATGACTAGTTGCGTTAGTTCTTCTTGAATACGATTTGGAGCGATTTTAATCGGTATCTGAGACATATTTCCCACAGAATATGAATATCTCCTTTTTCGAACTCCTTCGCTAGTAGAAGCTGCCCCATCCATGGCCTTTGAGTTTTGCTTGATAAAATAGTTCATCAATTTAGAATTAAGAATGCCCTGTATATATCTGAGATTAAAACGCTCATCTTTTAAAATAACAACGTAAACGTCAGCAGTACAAATAAATGAATCCGATTTAATAAAGATAAATCTATTCTCAGGTGCAATCATTGGAACAAATAGCTTGTCCTTCTTAGACAAAAGCAACCCAATATTTCTTAAATTAGATAAACGATACCAAGGGAAGTTGCCTTTCCTAATATCATATCTTTCTTCTAATTGAGGTTTAAATTCATTAAGATGTTTAAGAGTATTAGGGTACCTCTTAATATCAATTTCTTTGTCAATAAACAATAGATATTCATTACTATAATTTAATTGGTAGCGTCTAATCATACCATTTTTCACTAGTGGCTTAAGAAGTTCCTTCTCAATTTTCTTTTGAGCAACCTCTTGGCTAGATAATCTATATACTCCAAGATATTTCCCATTATCTGCCTTGGTCTCATCCAATCCTGATTCTATACTTTTTTTACGAAAAACAGGACAAAGAAACAATTATACACTATAATAATTTAGAAAATTTGTCGGAGAAATCTGTAAAACGTGTATTTGAGAATCTTAGAAACACTTGTCAGACAAGTCATGTTCATTTTGTATTCATAGGGAATTTGATGGTAGATAGCATAGT
This sequence comes from Microcaldota archaeon, assembly GCA_021846005.1. Taxonomy (GTDB): domain Archaea; phylum Micrarchaeota; class Micrarchaeia; order Micrarchaeales; family CABMGC01; genus JAJZIZ01. The sequence goes on along the minus strand of JAJZIZ010000006.1, from coordinate 17,413 downwards.
TCAAGGAATACCAAGGGTTGCATCAATTTTCTCCGAACACATAACTCTTGACACAATGGACATGGATGAGATTAAGGAAGTTCTACAAACGAGATTGGACAAGATGAAGATAGGTGAGAATATAATAAAACCCTATGATGATGAAGTTTTAGATATATTATATAAACTTTATAACGGGAACATTCGAGATATACTTAATAGTTTAAGCACTGCAGTAACTTCTGCTACGTTTGATAAGCCAGTTTTATTAACTAAGGACTTACTAAGTATCGTGTTGAGAGAAGCGGTGGAGAGCCGCTTCTTAGCTAAACTTACCCCCAGAGCAAAAGATGTATTGAAGATCATCTTAGAAACTAAGAAAGGGGAAATAACGAATCGTAGCATTGCTGATTTGTCTGGGCTAGACCGTTCAAATGTTTCTTCGTATATACACCAAGAATTAGAAAGGCACAGTTGTGTTTATCTCAAAAGAAAAAACGGAAAGGATAAATTTTGGAGTGTTAGACCCGAAATAAGATGGATGCTTCTAAATCCCGCTCCAAAAGATTCTAGACAAGGCCTAATAAAACCATATATCGGCGGATAAAACACTCGAAAATGACAAATCAATCTAACGCACGACTATACGAAAGAATTACAAACCTACTTTTTACACAGGATGGAAACTTTTTACACAAAACGCATTTCCTACACAAAGCCGAAATCTTTGGAAACGTTTATATATTAATGTATTAACATTATAATACATTAAATAAGCGGTGCGATGATGGAGAAAAAGCCCAAAAGAAAGTATACTACGATAACGATACCGATGCCCCTTTTTGTGAAGCTGCAGGGCAAAATAAAGGATACCGGATTTTCTTCAGTTTCAGACTGCGTGACCTACATACTCAGGGAAACGCTGGTCGAGATGGAATCGGTAAACAGGAAGGGAAGAAATGACAATGCAGTCGTGGAAAAACTTAAGGCGCTGGGATATACGATGTGATCGAATGGAAAATATGGAAGACATTACAGTAAAATTAAAAAAGAATCCTGATGAGAACAATTGGAAGGCTTTCTCGGCCCGGCTGAAGAAGAGCAATATTGTTTATTACAAAACAGTCTTCGGAAAGGGAAAGCTTAGCAACACGCAGGATCTCAAGAAGTCATATATTGTGCTGTATGACAAGAGGAAGGAAAAAATCGCAGAGGTGCCTATCTTCATGGGAGCGGGTAAAAAAATCGAGGGAGCTACAATTTACCTGAAGGGATTGTCCATACTTAATGATTGAGTTGATATTATGATAAAACAAGACATTAAAGGCCTGGAGGAAAGAAGCATATATGTAATCAGGGAAGCCAAAACCAATTTCAAGAATGTTGCTGCGCTTTGGAGCATGGGAAAGGATAGCACCACCATGCTGGCCATTGCAAGAAAGGCATTTCATGGAAAAATACCATTCCCGGTTATCCACATAGACAATGGCATTGATTTTCCCGAAACATACCAGTTCAGGGAAGAACTGGCAAAAAAATGGGATTTGAACCTTATAGTTGCGAAAAGCAAAATAAAACCCGAGATGTCAGGATTTGCATGCTGCGGCGCAAACAAGACGGTTGCACTTAAGAAAGTCCTGAAGGAGTACGGCTTTGATGCACTGATAGTCTCTATAAGGAGGGATGAGCACGGCATAAGGGCGAAGGAGAGGGTTTTCAGCCCCAGGAATAAGAATTTCAAATGGAATTACAAGAACCAGGTTGCAGAGCTTTGGGATGACTATTCGTCTAATGATGACTCTGACGGCCACATACGAGTACATCCGCTTCTGGACTGGAATGAGATAGACATATGGGAATACATAAAGAAAAATAAAGTTCCCATGAATCCGCTTTACTTCTCCAGAGACGGGCTTAGATACAGAAGCCTCGGATGCCTCCATTGCACAACGCCCGTAAAATCAAATGCAAAAACGATAGACCAGATAATTAAAGAGTTGGAGAGCACAAAAAAAGAGGAGCGGGAAGGCAGGGACCAGGACAAGGAAAAGGCATATGTCATGGAAAAACTGAGATCCCTTGGATATATGTAATGCAAGCATAGTGAATGATTATGAATTGTCATTGTATTTTATGGCAGTAGAAAATGGTGTAAAAATGATAGTGAACAGGGTAACACTTCTTGGAAACAAGGACCATGGAAAATCTACACTGATAGGCAGCTTGCTTATAGAAACCAGATCGGTTTCCCAGCACAGGATAGACGATGCGAAAAAAACCAGTGAGAAACTTGGAAGGCATTTTGAGCCGGGATACATACTTGACAGCTTCGAGGAAGAACGTCTTAATGAGATGACAATTGATACGACGCGTGCGCAGGTAAAATACAAGAACACAGGATTCGAGTTCATAGATGTCCCGGGACATGAAGAGTTAATGAAAAACATGCTCAGCGGTGCGTCTTACGCTGATTTCGCCCTGCTTCTGGTCTCAGCAAAACCCGAGGAGGGAATAACAGGACAGACAAAAAGGCACCTGTTCGTAGCCAAGATGTTTGGCATAGATAGGCTTGTTGTCGCAGTAAACAAACTCGATGCCGTCGATTACAGCCGGGAAAGATTTGAGGAAATAAAAAGAGACATAGGCAGTTATCTGGACAAGATAGGCTTCAAGACTGCAAATGTCAGTTTTGTGCCAGTATCCGCATACAATGCCGAGAATCTGGTAAAACTTTCAGATAAAATAAAATGGTATAAGGGAAAGAGCCTCATGGACATTTTGGTAAACGCATCGAAGTCCAGGAAGATTCGTACAGACGGCCAGCTGCTCATACAGATACAGGGGCTCTTCGAAGGGAATGATAAATCCATTTTTGGAAAGGTAATTTCAGGAAAAGTGAAGAAAGGCGACAAGATAACCCTGCTGCCGTTGGGCGGGAGCGCAAAGGTGCTTGACCTGTTTGTCAGTGGAAGAAAGGCAAAGGCCGCAGGCAGGGGAGGCGTGGTTACTTTGGACCTCGATAGGGGAGTCGGGGATGACATAAGGGGCTTCATAGCCGTAAATGACAAAAGCGCATGCAGGTCCGGAGATACTATACGCGCAATTCTCCTTACGACAAGGAATATCAGCGGAAGGCCCTCCATAAAAATAAATGGAATGGAAGTCGGATGCAGAAAGATGACAATAGACAGATACATAGATGTTACAACCGGAGAATCGAAGAAGGCCAAGAGAATAAAGCCGCTTAATGCTGGGCTGGTTGAACTGAAACTAGACAGGAATATAGCAACTGATGCTTTTGAAAGAACCCCGGAGATAGGCAGGTTTGTCTTTTACACGAATAAGAATTTTTCAGGGATAGGCATAATCACGGAGTGAGATGATGAAAAAGATCTTGATAATGGATACGGGGTCTTTCAATGTCTTTGGAGGGGCTGCCAAGACCGCATATGACACATATAGATACTTCAAGGAATCAGGGTACAGAGTTGATCTTTTTGGGGATTTTTCTCCAATAGACAAGAAAGTGAAAGCGATAAGGGAGGAGGAACTCAAGAAAGGGGCTTATGACATTGTCATGCTTAATTCAGTAAGGGATATACCAGTAGTGGAAAGAAAGCTCCTGGCAGGAAGCCGAGGGAAAACAAGATTCGTATACACAGACAGGGGAAACCTTCTCGACAATTTCAAGAAAGCCGGGGTGAAAAAACTTCTGCCGAAGATGCTTGCAAGGCAGTACCTGATCTCCAGAATGAGAAAATGGCTGGACTTCTATGTTGCATTGACTGCAGAACAGGAGGAGACAGCAAAGGCTTTTTTCACCAAGAAGACGAGGATAACCATGATACCGAATTGGTATTCGGCGGAGTTCAGGATAATCAAGGAAGCTGGAAAGAAGGACTGTGCGATATATGTCGGCAGGCTTGACGAGCGCCAGAAAAAAGTCAGCTTTCTTATAAATGGCATTTCCGAAATAGTGAAGAAAAACCCGGAACTGAGAAGTTCCAGAATACTGAGGATAGTGGGCAAAGGACCTGATGAGGAAAAATATAGGAATCTTTCAGATCTGCTGGGGCTTTCCGCAAATATAGAATTCATTAAATTTGCGCCGGAGAAGGATCTTGTAAAATTGTACAACGAGGCGCTCTTCTTTGTCTCGGCATCAGAATGGGAGGGAATGGCCGGAACTTTTGTCGAGGCCATGGCATGCGGATTGCCGCTCCTCATAAACCAGCGCAATAATACCACGCTGTCCAAGAAACCTTTAAAAAAGCTTGTCGAGAATGGTTACAACGGCCTGGTTTACGAATATGGAAACATGGGCGAGTTTGTTTCGGGATTCGGCAGATTATATTCTGATGCAAAACTTAGAGGAACGCTTGCTTTAAACTCCAAAGTATTCTCTTCTGAATTTGCACTTGAGAAAAGCATGAAGAAATACATGAAGATTACAGGCTGAATGCCGAGATCATCTTCGCTTTTTCCTTATGCCGTAATAATCCAGGACGGTTTTATAGACATCCGTTATCTTGAAGGGATTGGTTTTTTTTGCTGGTTTCCATGGATGAAAGCCAAATATTCCCATCCGAGTATGGTCTCCCCTCTTTGGAGGCTCAGGTTCCATAAACAGCGAACTTGAAGAGAAATTGAATATGTCGATCATGTAGCCAGGCATAGCCTCGACAAGAAGGTCAGGGTGTATGAACATGCTTGTCTTGCCATAGTAAGTGTCTCCGTCGTATATATTGGATATGAGCTTCTTTCCGGAAGCGTCCTTTAAGCCGAGTAGGCCATTTGAAATGTCGCGCTTCAGCTTTTCCTTTTCTGAGATCGATACGTTTCCATTCCGGAACCTTCTGTCATTTACCCAGATTGTGGCAACATTTATGTTGGATATCGCAGCAAATGCCCTTGTTTTACCCATGTCGTAGTCAAATAAATGAATGCGGGAGTATTTCCCTGAGTTCGCCGCGGGAAGCAGTGTGCCAACCGATTTGGAGACCACACCCTTTAAACGGTGCGGCAGCCGGTCATAGGCGATCCTCAGCCTTGTCTTCATAAGCTTGTCCCTCATGCCGTATCCTGTATTGTGGGTTGAGGATTTTGTATTTTTGGAAGCCGCAGTAATTTCGCCCGTTACCTTGTTTTTCAGCTTTGCGTATCCCTGCTTTATCAGCCAGGTATTTATCAGGAATTTGTATTTTATCGGCTGTGCACCGTGGTCTGAGACTATCATCACGGCGTCGCCTTCCTTCTCGGCAAGCTCGGTCACGTAATCAAGATACTTGCCTATGGATTGGTATATTGGCAGCAGACATTCGGCCATTTCTTTTTTGTTGAGTACGAAATGCTGCAGCCTGTCAGTTTCGGTGTAGCAGACATAAACAAAGTCATAGCTCTTGCCCTTCATCGCCTCGACGGCTATTTTTGTCCTTGCTTCTGTGCTCTCCAGAAAATGGGCAGCGCCTTCCCTGTCCGTCATCTTGCCGCTCTTCATCTCTTTTTCAACGTCAGGTTCTCCGTAAAAATTATATTTCCCCATCAATGACTCCAGCCTCTTGCTGTTTGTCCTGGCTTTGAGCGGAAATCCGGTTATCATGTCCACATTGGGATAGCCAGGCAGGGTTATGTCGGTTGCTGGAGTTATTACAAGGCATTTTTTTCCGGAGGCTGCCAGGTCCTTCCAGAATGGAGGATTCCTTGATGAGTCATAATATACAAGATCAGGGGTGTAATCGCTCTTCATCACGAAGAAGTCCGGGACTCCATGCCTGCCTGGATTTAGGCCAGTATAGATAGTGGGCCATGCGGCTCCTGTCATCGGAGGCAATGTTGATTCCATTTCTACAAGATCCTTCTCGGTTATCAGTTTCTTGAACGAGCCCATGTGCTCCTCTGAACTGAATTTTTCTATCAGCCACAAAGGAGCAGCATCGATTCCTATAAGGTATAATTTTTTGCCCAAGCATGCACCTTGAGAAAAATATACATCCCTGCATTTTTATCCTTATCCATTGCCGGAGGAAACGAAATATCTGAAAATATCTCAAACTGCACATCGTGCATATATATCAGAAAAGAAGATTATTGAACTGGTGGAAGATGTGTCAATAACTTTCCTTACCCCGGAGCGCAGGCGGATCTCGCTGGAATCGGCACTGGCATTTACGGTTCTTAAGCGCGAAGATATCCAGAATGCGGAAGATGACATACGCAACCTTAAAGATTCGTTGCGCCATACGGCAAATGAGAATGACGGCCTGGCAGAGTTGCTGAGGGGGAAAGCAGACATAGAAAGCCAGCCAGCCACAGTAGAAGCGTATGGAATGGTCATACTGCCGAAGATTAACGTGCAGGGAATAGGGGACGTTCCCATATACGGATGCATGGCCTACACACAGGGAGGCTCGGAGATAAAATCGGACAGGCTAGTGGTTGCCACAGACCATGGCATGGGATATGTTGAGATATACCACACCAATCGGAACAAGAGATCATGACCATCCACACTGTTATTTATCCTTTTGAGTGGCATTCATGCCAATGGATAAGGAGAAGTTTGCCAGAGAGGCATTGGACAGGCTCGCTGCAAAGTATGGAAGGAACCTGCATACGGAACTCTCCCACAAGAATATCACTGAGCTCTTTGTTGCCGTCCTTCTTTCGCCCCAATGTACAGACAAACAGATAAACAATGTAACTCCGGAGCTTTTCGATAGGTTCAGGACTTTCAGCCAGTATGCAGATGCGGATGCGAGGACGCTGATGAGATATCTGAAAGGGGCAAATTATTACAAAACGAAAGCAAGAAACCTGAAGAAAGCCGCAGGAATCATAGTTGACAGATTCGATGGGAAGGTACCTAAGACACTTGAAGAGCTGATGGAGCTTCCCGGCGTAGGAAGGAAGGTTGCAAACGTAGTGCTTAATGAGGGTTTTGGCATAAACGAAGGAATAGCCATAGATACGCATTGCATAACTGTTGCAGGCAGGCTGAAACTCTCAAAGCATAGAAATCCGGAAAAGATAGAGAGGGATATTATGAGGTTATTGCCAAAAGATGAGTGGGGAAGGATTTCAAACCTTATGATAGCCCTGGGACGTGATACCTGCACTGCTAGGGAAAAAGAGTGCCGAAGATGCTGCTTGTCGGAAATATGTCCAAGCTCAGACGCTAAAAAAAACACGGAAAAGATAGGGAATAAGCAGGATTGGTTTTCCGAGTTATCTGGAGCCTGATTCCGATTATAGGAAATTAGAAGGAGGGCTACAAATCTATGCTGTCTTCAGGATATCCCATTTCCAGCAAGACCTTCTTTACCGCTTCCTTGTGAGCTCCCTGAAGTTCTATTATGCCATTCTTCGAAGTGCCGCCGCATGCGAGAGCCATCTTAAGCTCCTTTGCAGTCTTTTCCATTTCTTCGCCGGTTAGGCCGGAAACGACAGTCATGTACTTCCTGAACTTCTTTTTTTCAGTATAAACTTTTATTCTCCTGTTTGTCTCACGGTTTAGAACATCGCAAACGCATAGCTCTTTTGGAAGGCCGCATTTAGGGCAGATATCTGGCATTATACCTTGGCACCTCTCTCGTTAAGAAGAGTTAGGATCTGTGCTATAGTCCTCCTGATTTCGCGTATCTTCACTTTCTTGCTTGCCACTCCGGTAGAGGCTATTTTTCTTTGCTCTATTGCCGCGTCAAGCCTGAGTTCCGAGAGTTTTGTAGTAAGACCCTCAGTCGTAAGGGATCTTAAGTCTTTTATTTTCATAAATATCCTTCTGTTGGTTCAAATATATAAGTTTTATCCTATGCGGAGCCTGGCGTTTATCTCGGCGGGCGGCGGCGATGAGGTCCGCTTCCTTGCGGCGGCCTTCTTCCTGCGCCTACGCTTGCGGCTGCTATCTGCTTAGGCAATGCAACTGCAACTACCTCGCGGTCAGGGAATTTCGTTCCAGGAGGAACAAGCCTTACTGTAACGCCTATTGCCCCGTATTTCGGGTATGCGGCTATCTTAGCTTCGCTTACGAGGCTTACTGCAAATCCTGACTTCGGAAGATATCCTAGCCTTACCTTCATCTTTTTGGCTCTTGCGCCCTTTGATGCAAGCTTTCCTTTTGCAATTATCTCTACTCCAAGGGCTCCCTGCTCCATTATTTCCCTTGCTGCCGAGTGTATAAGCCTTCTGGGGTTTATTCCGCGTTCAAGCGAGGCGACTATGTTCCTTGCAACGAGCCTAGGCTCGAGCTTTGGATTTGCGACCTCGGCAACGCTTATCTGAGGGTTCTCAAGATGGAATTTCTTCTTCATGCTTTCGGTAAGCGAGTCTATGGTCTCTCCGCCGCGGCCTATTACACGGCCTGGATTTGTAACATAAGGAGTTATCCTAGTTATCACAGGGGTCTTCTGTATGTCGACACGCGAGAGTCCTGCCCTTGTAAGAGACTTTTCCATGTACCTTAGTATGTTGTATTTAACCTTCAAGTCCTCTATAAATTTTCTTTCTGATGCCATAATATCACTTCGTCTCAGCGGCAGTGGTCTGCTGCTTTGGCGCTTCCTTTGCAGGTGCTGATGGTGCTGCCTGAGCCTCTGCGGGCTTCTTCTCTTTTGCTTTCTTCGGAGCGGCAGGCTGCGCAGACTTAGGCTTTGGCGCTGTTGCAGCTTTTCCTTTAGGTTCTGCGGCCTTCTTGACTCCGATGAAATGCTTCATGTTCTTTGATATGCCTTTGTATTCGGGATTTGCCAGCGCTATCTCAACCTTTGCGTATTCTATGTCGCTGTGGTTTATCGCCGACCTGCCGTACATTCCACGGCCCCATGCTATCGATCCTTTTGAAGGGCTCCTGCGCTCTATCCTTGTCTTGTTTGCAGCGGAGTGTATTATGTACATGTTTTCAGCATCAAGGTTTCCCTGATTTTCAGCATTGGCGATGGCATTTAGTATCGCAAGCCTTACCTCCTTTGAGGCCTTTATCGGATACTTGCCCTTTTTGCCGCCCAGCTCGTGCCTTGAGCCCATGTGCTTGTTGTGCCTCCGGTATGCGACTGCGACTTCCATCTTTATGGCCTTGTCCAGGAATGTTAGGGCTGATGATGCCTTCATATACCTGACGGCATCGCAGACTGCGCCAAGATCCTTGTAGCTGACATTAAGATCGTACCTCTGTGCCAGTGATACGTCTCCGGATTTCCTGTCTTCCTTTGATATCTGTATTGAGTATTTCATCATTTCACCGAGAGGAACTTAGATCCCCTTGTAGCCCTTATTCCAGGAGCCGAGTGCAATACTCTCTTGGTAGAGAAGGAGAACTCGCCGAGCCTGTGGCCCATCATCTCCTCGGTTATAAGGAATTCCTTGAATTCCTTGCCGTTATGCACTCCGAACGTAAGGCCTACCCATCCTGGCAGTATGACTGCCTCGCGTGCATGCGTCTTTATAACCTTCTTCGAATTTGAAGCCTTGGCATCGGATATTTTCTCAAGAAGAGACTTGTATGCAAGCCCGTTCCTTTTTATGCTTCTTCTCTGCCTGGAGTCCAGAAGCTGTATGAATTCCGAATTTGGCATCGCTGCCAGCTGCTCCAAAGTTTTTCCCTTGAATGTGTATATCCTTGCCATATCATCCTCTCTTCAATCTTCCGACCCTTCTTGCCGCTATATGGCCTACCTTTCTTCCAGGAGGTGCATTCCTTGAAGTCATACTTGATGCTCCCTTGTGGTGCTGCTTTCCTCCGAAAGGATGGTCTACAGGGTTCATCTTGACACCCCTGTTCAGAGGCCATCTCTTGTTGAGCGCGTGTTTCATGTAGAAATTCTTTCCTGCTTTCATTATAGGCTTTGTTGACTGCCCTCCTCCTGAAACTGCGCCTATCTCTGCACGGCATGTGCCGTCAAGTTCTATGACTGATTTTGAAGGCAGTGATACGGATACCTTGTTTCCCAGGTGTGCAACTATGGTTGCATATGCCCCTGCGCCTCTTGCAAATCTTCCTCCGTCCCCAGGCTTTGATTCTATGTTGTATACCGGCATTCCGTCAGGTATGCTGGAAAGAAAGAGTATGCTTCCAAGGGTGTATTCTGCCCCAGGGCCTTCGTAGATCCTGTCGCCTATCTTTATTCCTTCAGGAGCTAGAAGCACCATTTCGGTAAAATCGTCATATTTTACAAGCATTAGGGGCGCAGAGTGGCCGGGGTCGTCTATGAAGTCTATTACCTCGCCTGTCCTTTTTGATGTGAGCCGTTCGTTCCTGAATAATATCTCCGCCTTCTGGCTAAGAGGAGGCTTCGTGTAGGCGTTGCTGCCTTTTCCCCTTCGCTGCTGTTTAAGTTTCTTTCCCATTTTTGCACCGTCATACTAATTTGAGTTTCTTGGCAATATCAGAGGCAGGATACTCCGGCTTAAGCCTTATATACGCCTTCTTCTGGTTTCCAGAGCTTATTACAGTATTTATGCTTGATATCTTTACCTTGAAGATATTTTCGAATTCAGAGGTTATTGTCTTCTTGTTCGCGTCCATGTTAACCACATAAGTTATGGTATTCCTTGACTCTACCATGTTTAGGGCCTTCTCGGTCGCTATTGGGTATTGAAGTACTGACATTGTTATCACATTTCCTTGAGCGCTGCAGTAAGCCCTGATATTGCGCTCTTGCTCCAGACAGTAGGCCTAGGCAGCACGCCAGGAGCCAATGTTTCTATATTAAGCTCCTTGACATTTATAACATCTACTCCTGCTATGTTACGGCCTGCCTTCTTTATCTTTTTTGAATCTCCTACTACCAATAACAGGCTTCTCCTGAATTTTCTCTTCTTTGAGCCTCTGCCCGTAAGGAGCTTTGGCTTGTGGGAGAGTTCTATGTCTTTCGAGAATCCCAGACTTCCCAAAATCTTAAGAAGGTCCTTCGTCTTTGTTACATTTTCAATACTGTCTTCTATGATTATCGGAAGCTGTTTGCCTATCGGATGCCTCTCGTTTATCGAAGAACTCATTGCGCATCCGGCTATGGCAGATTCAATTGCCTTGATGTATTCCCGCTTGTTTATGCGTTCCTTTATTATCTTGATGGTCATGTGCGGATGAGCTCTCTTACCCTTTACCGCAGAAGGTATTCTCCTGACGTCTCCCATGGCTCCTCCCCCGAGCTTCTGCCTGGGCCTTATTGCAATACCCATATGCCTTCCTCTCCTGTACCCCCCGTATGTTCCTACATAAAGTGCAGTTGTCTGCAATCCTGCGAGAGGGCTGTGCCCCTGAGGCTGCAGCTTCCTGCTCTGCTCGCTGAGCAAAGCGCGCCTAACCAGGTCTTCCCTGTATTCTGCGCTGAAGGCGTGAGGCAATTCCACACTTTCCTTCTTGTTCCCTTCGATTGTATACACATCAGCATTCATCAGACCATCTTATTCTCATTTGCCTTGCTTTGATTCAAGCGAAATATATGTTATCTTCGGCGGTTTTGTCTCCTTGTATGAACGCGTAGCCTTTCTTATCCGTATAAGTCGCTTTGTAGATCCAGGTATTGAGCCTTCAATCATAATATAATCGCTTTTTATCATTCCGTATTTCAGGTAGCCTCCCTTTACATTCACCTCTCCGGCCTCTGACGGGCTTCCCATCTTTATTATCAGCTTGTTTCTTTCGGTCCTGTAGTTGTACCCCATGTGTCCTGCCTGCGGAACTCCGAACTGTACTTTTGCAGGATGCCAAGGACCAAGGGTACCAAGATGCCTGTATTTGTTCGTAACCTTCCTGCCCTGTGTTGCGACCTTGTACCTTTTTACAGGTCCGGCCCACCCTTTTCCTTTTGAAATGGAAGTGGTGTCAATCATGTCTCCGGGCTTGAATACTTCTGATGACTTGATCTCTTTGCCGAGGAAACCCTCTATGAATGCCAGCATCTCCTGAGGGTTCTTGCCGCCCACTGGAATTTCGAATCTTCTCACCCGCTTGTTTGCTATTGCTATAGGCTCTGCATCCAGATATGCAAGGGCAGTAACCCTCTCGTATTCGCCGATTTTTTCCTTGAATTTTGATAAGTCGTTGTTCTTTGTCTCCTTTATGCCGACATGCTTTGCGGCATTCTGGTCATATGCCTCTCCTGCTACTCCGACGTATGCATATCCTCGCTTGTAGAACCTTATGCCATATATGACTACCTTTGGAAGTTCGAGCAGAGTGACAGGCTTGTAAATTTCAGAGCCTTTTGAAGGGCCTTCATTCTCGTCTATAAGCATTACGTGCGTCATTCCTGCCTTGAAACCCACATACCCGAGGAATGAGGGAACTTCAGTCTTTGCGGAACTCCTGACGCGAGGCATCTGCCTTACGGCTCTCCTGTGCGGCCAGAATTCCAGTGATCCTTTTTTCATCTTCTCACTTTGAATATTTTTTAAGTATTAATCAGTTAAGCTATTTATAGTTTCCTTGCCGTTATCTCGAGCTTGGAGTCTATCGCATTCACTATGCTGAGCTTTTTCAGAAAGCTTTGCATCGTTGCGAGAAGCGCCTTTGAGTCCTTTGCATTTATGGTTGCCATTATGCGCCCATTGCTGCTCTTCAGCTTCACTCCGCTTCTTTTGAATTCCATCGACTTTCCCATTATTTCAATGTAATCTTTCTTGTCCTTTCCTGCATTTATCGAGATTCTAGCGTCTGGCATCGAAACATCTTCACTTTCGCTCTATCTGGCGCACGCTTGCGCCCATTCTTGTTCCGTCCCTTGATACTATGCCTCTGTGCCTCTTGCCTGATGCGGTAAGGCCCCTGAAGGCCCTTCCCCTCATTCCTATCATTGAGGAGTATAGAGGGTCTGCAGTTATTGAGCCATGATCCCTGTCCAGGAGCATTACTTCGAAATACTTGGACTTTCCATCCTCTCCGACATAATATGAGTTGAGAACTTCGCAGTTTGAATATGACCTTGATGAACGTTCCTCGGCTATTGCCTGCAGGGATTTCTTCCTTGAGAAGAATCTTCCGCTTTTGGAAGGTTTCCTTCCTCCCCTTGGCTTTTCACGCTTCCTGAGACCCTTTTTTATTCTTGCTCTTACTACTACGACACCTTGTTTGTCCTTGTAGCCAAGCTCCCTGGCGCGCGCCACATTGGTTGGCTTCTCTATTCTTGTGAGTGACGACTCGCTGTTCCACATGGCAATTCTTGCCCTCAGCACGTCGCTTCGCTCCTTGTATCCTTGCTGGAAATTTTCTTTTATATATTTGTACGCGCCCATTTGTGCACCGTTATTCCAATATCTAACGTAACAATAATGCAGTCGTAAGAAAATACGAATGCCGTAATCAGATCATATATATGGATGCTAATCCTTTTAAAGCTAAGTATACACCAGCATATACAGGTAGTGTTGCTTTTTCGCCTTCTGCCGTGGAGAAAGTCTGGCCTGCCATGATGAACTCTTTTTTTGCCTTCGGCATGATCCCGATATCCCCTTTCTTAAATGCGATAGCCTCAGACATCGGCTCAAACGCCGACAACTCGGAAACGGAAGCTATCTTTTTGGCAACCAGCCCTGTCTCTCCGTGTATTGTGCCAGGCATGCGGATCAGATGGGTAGGGTCCTTTGTGACATTCTTGTCTATCCTGTCGGATTGTGATATTGCCTGGCTGGCAAGAATCTTCTTCCAGAACTCTGCCTTGTTCTTTATGTAGACCATGTCCCAATTTCCGTTCTTGATGCCCATGCTTATTAATGCCCTCTTATTATACAGGTTTCTTGCCGTTTGATGCTCTATCCCGAGAGCTTCAAGGTTTTCCTGGCCTTTTTCCATGTCGGATATGAAGTTCCTTGCCATCTTTCCGCGCCAGCCCTTGTCTTCGGGTTTCGGACCTATCAGCTTCACGCCGCGCCTGCCCATTGTCGGAAATAAGGCTTCGGCAGTTATTCCGTTCCCGGATATGTAGTCGCTTATCTGTTTCCTTGCGATTCCGGATAACTGCAGCACTGAGTCCTTTTTCACATGGACATGATAGCCCCTGTTGCCGCTGAAATTTATCTCCAGCTCTTTCCCAGAGAAGCCGAAATCCGGAATCAGGAAATCCTCGATGAGCTTTACTGTCTCCGCCTTCACCAAATCAAAACAATTCATGCAGACCCATGATCTGCCGTGCTCGGCCTGGCATTTCAGATGCATGTCGGTCGCATCTAAATCAAAAATCAGCTCTGAGCCGAGCCAGCCCTTGTTGGACATGGGCCTTGCTTCAGGCCTGTTGTAGTAAGCTACAGAATATGACACATATGCGGGTGCGCGTTCCCTGAGGAAGGCGTATAAATCACTCTCATTCCTGAAATGCAGATGTCTATATGCTATTTTCCTTTCAAAGGTGCCTGCGCCAAATTCGCGCGCGGCTATCCTGTCGGTAATTATGCCCTTTGTGGATTTGTAGTAATCGCGTATGAGAGAGGTAATGAACTCTTCCTCTTTTGAGCCGCTTTCCATCATATACATTAGGCATCGCGCATTTATCTAATTTATCTTTCCGTGGCATTAGGGAAAGCGAACGTGAAGGAATAGAAGCTAAGGCATAACAGATAATCCCGAAGGACGAAGCCAATGGCAAGGATTATTTAGATTCCCATACAAGTATGTCAAGGATATCCATGCAGGGAATTGGCGAAGAGATAAAACAGGTAATAATAGTAAGAAAGGACATAAAGATGGGCACTGGAAAACTCGCGGCGCAGGTTGGACATGCTGCGGTGATGAGCTATCTTGACGCGAGTGAAAAAGACAGAAAGATAGCAGATGAATGGCTCAGCACCGGAGGCAAGAAAATAGTGCTTAAAGTGGAAAATGAAGAATCGCTGAAAAAGCTTTTTGGTGCCTTCAAATACAAGAAGATACCATGTGCGCTTGTTACCGACGCTGGATTGACGCAGCTTCCGCCGGGTACAGTGACTGCGCTTGGAGTAGGCCCTTGGCCTACCAGGGAATTGAATCCGCTGACCTCTATGCTGAAACTGCTTTAGAAAGGGAGGCTAATCCTTGAAGAGCCCTATCCTCCTGAGTTCGGCCTCAAGCTGATCTGCGCTTTTGAAAAGCACCGTCTTCATGCCGAGAGCCTTCGCCGGAAGAAGGTTCTCCGGGCTGTTGTCTACGAACATACATTCTTGAGGCTTGACTCCCAATTTTTCTATTATTATTTCGTATGCTTTTCTGTCGGGCTTCGAGACCGCTATTTCGAAAGAATACAATACCACGTCAAAAAGCTTGTGATAATCAAATTTTCCTGAAGCATATTCTATCCACTCCTTGCCGTGCACCGAAAGAAGGCCCAGCTTGAACCCCTGGCGCTTCAGTCTCTCGATTATCTTTCTGGTGCCTTCTATCTCGGCGAAGTTTTCCCTTATTATTTTTTTTAGCTGGCCGGTATCTACCCTCCAGTTGTTTTTTCTTATAGTTCTGTGAAGGTATTCGTCTTCGCTTATTTTCCCATGGAAAAACGAATTCAAATCATCGCCGATGAGCGCGGCGGATATCTCGATTGGGGTTTTTCCCAACAGTGTGCCCAGCTTTTTCTCCACGCCCAGGAGGCCGGTTATCTGCACCTCCGAAAGATCAAATATTATTGTCGATATGGTTATATTGCGCAGAATGCTGAGCTCGGCTATGCGATCCTTGTTTCTCGAAATTTCAAGAAAGTCTTTTGCTGCCGCGTTTTCCTTTGTTGCGCTCTCTTTGCGCAACTTCAATCCTTCCACTCAAATCCGTCCCGGATAAGAATATGCAATAACAATATAAAATCCTTCTTCCAATATACTGGTGAGATTGATTTTATGGCAGCAGGAGAGACACAGCCGCAGGAAAGCGAGCTTGAAAAGATGCTTAAAGAGTATCAGGTGCTTCAGGAGCAGCTCAGGAGCATTGCGATGCAGCTTGAACAGTTGCAAGGCCAGAAGATGGATATGGACCGGGCAAAGGAAGAACTCGATAAGGCAGAAGGCAAGATATACATAAGCGTAGGCGGAGTCATAGTTGAGACTGCAAAGGAAAAGGCAATTGCTGACATAAAGGACAGGTCTGAGCTTAACGACGTGAGGCTTCAGAACGCTAACAGAAGCTATACGGATCTAAGAAACAAGGAAAAGACGCTAAACGACAAGATAACCGAGATGTACCGCAAGGCGCAGGGACTTTCTTAGTCGTGTGACAAAAACCAGATTCGCCAGCAGGATAGACGGAAGTCTTTTTTTAAGCGCGGCTGATGCCTATCAGTCGTGTTGATTCTTTGGCAGCAGAGCGGCAATTATGCCAGTTGGTGCGCGCGTATTTTGAGCATCGAATGAAACAATAATACGTGAAATTACACCAAGCGCTGGAAGCAATATGTCATTTTGGCAGTAGGTAGTACCGTAACAAAATCCCACATGAACATAATTGCGTATGATGCACAAGAGTTAGTCTTCATTGCACAAACTTTTTCCTCTCAAAGTTTTCGTGGGATTTCCGCTTACTGCGTTAATATAGCAATGTCCATGTGATCCGCAGATAATAATTATGGCGGGCCAAACCACGTTATGGAAACCATTCCGTTTCCTCCGGTGCCTCCTACAGTGTAGCAATTTCCGTTACAAGAGTAGCTGGAAGTGTGCGGAACTACGTTGATTGATACTTGGCTTCCTCCTCCGCCTCCTCCGCCATATGCGCCTCCAGGGTTTCCATTTGCACCTATGGCAGTTGCTGATGCTCCGCCTGCGCCTTCATTGTTTCCGGAATTGCCGCCGTTGTTATAATCGCCTTCGCACATGTCATTGGTGACTCCAGGTTGGCCTTGGTCATTTGTCAGTACATTCACATTTGATCCTGATACTGAAACAGAACCGCCGGATCCCCCATTTATAGGAGCGCAGTATACGTTGTTGGAGATGTATGCCTGGCTTGAATCCCATTCGCTTTGCCCTCCTGCGCCTCCTCCCGAGGTGATTGTGAATACAGAATATCCTACGGAAGATGAACCTCCTGTCGTTCCGTTATTTGTAGAGTAGACTCCACCGCTTCCCACATTTATTGTCAGGGTGGTACCAGCAGGAATCCCAGTGGCATTTGCCAGAACATACGCGCCGCCTCCTGCGCCTGTGCCAGGTATCGATGCCGCACCGGTTGAAGGAGCCACTACAGAACCTCCGCCTGCTCCGCCGCCTGCACCGACAACAGATATTTGATACTGGTTACTTATTGTGGTTCCGGTTGGAGTGGTGAAATAGTATGTTCCGGGTGTGGTGTAGGTGAGCGTGTGGAATGACCCCATTTGGTAGTAAGCCTCTATCGATGTTGTTCCGGCGGTCGTAGTTATGCCTGGGTTAAAGCATGGCGTTGATGAGACAAACTGGCCGTTTACGTACCATCCGCTGAAGTAGTAGCCGCCTGTGCCGTACCATGCCGCAGTGCACAGTTATGGTATCGATGTCCCCGGCGGAAGCA
>JAJZIZ010000005.1 GCA_021846005.1 Microcaldota archaeon | reverse complement strand
TATGTCCATCGAATACATCGACAGGTATATTATGAAATTGTCCCACCACCCAATCCTAATTTTCAGTGATCTGAGATATCTCTCCCACTTCGGGAATCTTAGCAAATATCCTGAGAACAGAATAACAAAAGCCGCCAGGTAGTAATACAGATTCATGGAGTAGATAACATGCAGGAAATTGCCAACGCCTTCGTTCAATATAGCAAGCGAAGCTATGACTATGAATATGGCAAGGCTTACTCCCATAACTGCGCCGACAATCTTACGTGCCCTTCGCAATCTTACGACGTAGTCCGAATACTTCCGTATCTCTATGTTTTTACCTTTCTTATTATTCGCCATGGCACAAACATTTCAAATATAGAAAAACACCATTTATATTTGTTTCAATACAAAGGCCGCTCCGGGCAACACAGCCAACATGTCCTTCTGGACGCATAGCCCACAGTACACCAAAGCCCACACGCGCCAGCTCACAGCAGTAGCCTCCAGCAATAAATATAAAAGCAAGAAAAGCAAGACATAAATGGTTCAATGATACTTCTCCGACGCCTCTCAAAAAGCAGGATAGTTGCAGAAGACCAGTCATCCAAGGATATACTGGCAAAGGGTTTCATAGGGGATTCAAAGAAGAAAGGCCCCGCCAGACTCTCAATCTTTGAGGCTCTTTACCTTGTGGATGTAAGAAACGCGTCTGTATTACAAGGCAAATTCCAATTATCATTCAATGACATTGCAGGGGCCTTCTGGAAAAATTCCAAATTCATGGCAAAGTACTTAACCTACAAGGACTGGCGTGATCGAGGACTGATAATAAAAACTCCAGAATCTGAATACATGCGTCCCAACTCAACGCCAGTCAAGGAGTATCCTTCTTCAAAGATTTCCCTTCCCAGATGTCTGCTTACTGGGACATTCTTCATGGCCGACCTTGTTACTGTAGCCAACCAGGCGGAAGAAGCGAAAGAGATATACGAATCTCTCTGGTTTGGCCAATATGGCTCTTATAAGGCCCCAGATCGCGGACATCTGAACAAGCTGGACATATATGAGTCATTATTTCTTGCCGAGCACTCAGTTTTGAATATAACAAATATAACCAAAGGCGCACTGAAGAGAGAACTCGCAAAGAAGCATGACTATTTCCCTCTTCTATATTCTGTGTATTGCGACTGGCGAGAAAATGGCTATGTTGTAAAAACAGGGTTCAAGTTCGGTACACATTTCCGAATATATTTCCCCGGAGCAAGGCCATTTAAGGCAAACAATTCCGACTGGGTGCATTCTAAACACGTCATCCATGTATTTCCAAGAAATTCAAGGCTCCTGATATCTGAATGGGCAAGAGCCATACGTGTTGCGCATTCGGTAAGGAAAACTTTCATATTGGCAGTTCCTGGAAAGAAGCCGTCAAAAAAGACAAATGTGGACTTCGTGCTTTACCATAGGAGGGGCGGCGATTCAGAAAATCCAAAAGAGAATCCTCCAAGGTATGTCATGCTCTCTCTAGGCGAGGAAGAATACATAGGCGGTTCAGAACTGGCAAGCGCAATAAACGAGGCCAAGCGTCGGAAAATGGAACTTGTTATTGCCATAGCAGACCGGGAAACAGCAGTAACCTATTACAGGATAAGGCAGATAAAATTGAAGAGGAGCAGATCCGAATACTACGAAATAGATTGGATACAGCCATGAAGCCCAAAGCACGCCTAATCTTCGGCTGGCAGTTTTGTACCAAGGCAAGAAACCCGAACCGAAGTTGAACTATCCCTTTCTTAGATGTTCTTCCTCAACCACTACCTTCTTTACGTTTGCAAAATAGTCGAAGACGGTTCCTATGAAATATGTCTTGTTGAGGAAATAATCCGCATCCATTTTGGTTTTGTCATCAAACACTACTTTTACGTCTTCCTGATTTGCACTGACGGTGCGCGGTTCCAAAGTATACATTCCAGCAACTGCCTTTACTTTCTCGTCAAATGTCTTAAGATGCGAAACGACCTTTATTTCATAACGAACCTTCTCTCCCGCAAGCGGATTATTTGCATCCACCATCACTCTTCCTGAGTTGACGCTTTTAACTATCGCCACTGCTCCATCTATATCTATCTGCATTCCTGGCACTGGCTCAATGTCCCTCTTTCTAAAGTCTGAGATATGCATTACTTTTACCAATCCCTGATTTCTTTCTCCGAAGGCGTCTTTGGGTTCAAGTTCCAGCGATTTGCTCTGTCCGACATCCATGCCTTTCAGCGTTTCGGCCAATGCCTTTATTGCATTGTCCTTTCCTATCACTACGAGCTGCGGCTCGTACTTGACCTCCTCCCTGAAAATTCCCTGTTCCTGCGCAAGCTTCTTATCCGTCGTCCTTACTAGCAGGTTGTCGGCAACCCTCCATAAATTGTAGTCTATCTTTAGGAAATCCTCTTCCTTAAAAGCCATGCTATCACTCTAATTTAACAACTACTAATAAGTACCAAAACATATAATATAATAGCAGAATAAGGAATGTTGTCTGAATGCAACAGGTATCACGCGTTGCCAGGCAGGCACAAACTTTTCAACTGCAATCTAAGCAAAAGTGTATATCATGGAAACAAAGCAACCGCCCGCTGCTGAAAAAAAGAAGGACACAAAAGCCAGGCTTAAGCAGGCTGGCATGGTAATCTTCGCCATTCTGGTAGGGCTGTTTTTTATATCAGGCTACATAAGCACGCAGAATCTGGGAACGCCACAGCAAGCATCCCAGTCCGCGTCACAATCTTCCCCGCCTACTGTATACGGCGTGGCAAACGCGAACGCCACTATCATAGGTTATAACAACACGCTAAATATCAGCATACACTGCTCCAACTCATCCAAGGATCCAGGGGTAAGCGTCCAGCTAAGCAAAATTCTAACCAGGCTGGAGACAAATAATTCCGTATATAATTTCTACTCCGCATCGACAAACCAAACGCTGGTGCTTTCAGGCACCATGAACACGCTGGCGATATTCAATTATCTGGGCAGGAGCCTAAACCAAAGCTCCCTTGCATGCGTTTCTTATGCTGCGCCTACTGACATCCTGCTTCCGCAGACGCTGAATTTCCACATATCCAACAAAACATATCCGATATCTCTGCTTCCCGGCCAGCAGCATTCCCAAATAACGGGCCCGGTCAGCGTGAACGGCCCAAGAACAGTGCCTGTCAGGGTCTCGGCGCTTATAACTGCAAACGGTACGGTATACAGCCTTAGTATATCAAAAATAAAGTGAAAAGATGAAAATGCCTGAAGGGATATCGCAGGAAATAAGGAAAGCGTCAATACGGAATGCGGTCAACTATGGGAAGGCTCGCGAATCGACTGTGCTCAACGCTGTATTATCAAAATTCCCAAACATGCGCCCTGAGATAAAACAACTTTCAATTGAGGTCAGTGCCGAGGTCACCCGTGTAAATGGGCTTTCAGCAGGGCAGCTCGCCTCAGAAGCCGAGGAATATGCTGACGAGTTCGAAGAGGAAAGAAAGGAGAAGGTGGAAAAAACCGCCAAGCCAAAGATGGAATTAGAAGGAGCAACCCCTGGGTCTTTCACAACAAGATTTCCCCCCGAGCCTAATGGCTACATGCACATAGGCCATGCAAAGGCAGCCTTCATGGAAAAAGAATTCTCAAAGATATACGAAGGCAAAATAAACCTTTATTTTGACGATACAAATCCCGAAGCCGAGAAGCAGGAATATGTAGAAGCATTCAAGAAAGATCTGCAATGGCTGGGAATAAGCTTCGATACGGAGTATTATGCCAGTGACAACATAGAGCAAATGTATTCTTATGCCAGGTCCCTGATTGAAAAAGAAAAAGCCTACGTGTGCGACTGTTCTCCCGAAACGGTGAAAGAAAAGCGTTTAGTTGGCATTGACTGCCAGCATAAGAACCTGCTCCCAACCGAAAACCTTTCCAGGTGGGAGAAGATGCTCGCAGGAAATCTTCCGGAAGCCGTGCTGCGCTACAAAGGCGCAATAAACGATCAGAACACAGCAATGAGAGACCCAACGCTCTTCAGGATAAAGGCACACGAACACTATCGGCAAGGGCGAAAATATCTTGTATGGCCTACGTATGACTTCAATACTCCCGTAATGGATTCCCTGAACGGGGTGACTGATGTACTGCGCAGCAAGGAATATGAACTGAGGGACCAGCTCTACTATGAACTACTGAAGATACTCGGCCTTCGGTTGCCTCGTGTGCACAGTTTCGCGCGGCTTGAGATAAACGACAACATCACCTCGAAAAGAAAACTCAAGGAGCTTATAAGCAAGAATAAGCTGTGGGGTTTCGATGACCCGCGCCTGGTCACAATAGCCGGTTTGCGCAGGCGCGGAGTGCAGCCACAGGCAATCAAAGACTTTGTCCTCAGGTTCGGAATGAGCAAGACTGACAGCAAAGTAAGTCTTGACATGCTTCTTGCCGAGAACAGGAAGCTTATAGACGGCACATCCCCGAGGCTCTTCTTTGTTAAAGACCCAGTCAAAATAATGGTGAAAGGAATTCCAGACAGCCAGCGAAAGATAGAGATAAAGTCACATCCATCCGGAAATCTTGAGCATCGGAAGTATAATCTGTCCGACATATTCTTTATAAATGCATACGACGCATTCAATCTCAAGGATGGCGACACCATAAGGCTCAAGGATGCATTCAGAATAAAAATCGACAAGGCAGGAAAGGAAACGCTTGAAGCAAGCTACCTTTCAGAAAGTGTCGGCGATGTTCTGAAGGTTCCGTGGGTTAATGAAGGCAACTGTCTCAAGGCAACCGCCCTGGAACTGGGCAAACTGCTTACTGGAGACGTGTTCAACGAGGAAAGCATGCTTGCAGTGGAGGGATTCACTGAGAGCAAAGCGCTTGACATAGAAGAAGGCAGCGCAGTACAATTCGAGCGCATGGGCTTCTTCAAGCTTGACCAGAAGGAAAAAATGGTGTTCATAGGGATATGAAAATGGATATATTGGGATATTGAATGGATGGGGTATTCAGGGAACAACCAAGGGGAATGCTAAAATCAACTACAAACAGCGACTTCATCAGCAACGCGTTGAGACGCATAGTAAGAGAACACTGGCAGACCAAAGCCACAACAGACCAAAAATCCATACAAATACTAAACGACCACGCCTCAAGGATGGAGACTCTTCTAGGAAGTTTTGACTATGGCGCAATCTGCATGCCAAACATAATCCTAAATTCAAAAAAAATGAACCAGCGTGACCTTGTAGTGTATCTTTCATACATAGAGTCCCTTGCGATAGGATACAAGCTTTGGCTAGGAGATAACGATTCAGCAAACATATTCATAGCCGGACTTACGCTGAAGGCCAGGGACACGCGCGCCATATCGAAATATCTCGATTCGTTCATGGGCCGCATGGAACGGAAGACCAGTTATTATGAACGCAGTACTCACAAAGAAAACAAGAATATGGAAGAGCTCATACTGGAGCTCGAGAAAAGAAACAGCGGACTCTTCAGATTCTTAAGGAAAGGGGAAATAAATGTGCTGCGAAGGATGATAAACATACATCATAAGAATTCCAAGAAAATGTCCCGCAGAAAAGATAGGTATTCGGGCATAATGGCAAATGTAAAAAGCAAAAAAGCCTGAAAAAAGAAACATCATCATTTGTAAAATACTGCTTCTGCTATAAGCCTTGAAACATCAACTACATGGCCTTCTGCAAATGGTATTGTATTCGTTCCGTATATCTCCGAGATCCCCGCGTCGACCATCCGCTTGTAGGCATTTCCTGCCATGACCAGATGGGAAGCCGCCGCAACAGCCATTCTGGCTCCCCTGGCAAAGGCTATTTTGGCCGCGAGTTCTATCGTTCCTCCTGTGCTTATAACATCATCGAATATGATGGCTTCTTTTCCTTCAAGATTTGAGCTTATCGACGATACTGCCCTGACCTTATTGGTTTCAAGATCCCTTTCCTTCTCAATAAAATCGTACCCGCAGTCCATAAGGTCTGCAAGCCTTTTTGCCCTTATCATATCCCCTTCATCAGTTGCTATTACGAAAGGATTTTTAAGTCTTTTCGAAAGTACTTCTGCAAAAACTTCCGTTGGGTCTATCAAGACACACTTACCGCCAAATGCCGAAAACGGCTCGCGCTTGTGCGGCTCGACTGTAACAAGCCGCTCGGCACCCGATTCCCTAAGCAGGCGCATTACTGTATTTATGCTGGCCGACTCCCGTTCCATGAACTGCTTGTCCTGCCTGGAATATGCAAGGTATGGGACAACCGCTGTTATGTGTTCCTTTCCCAGGCCTTTCAGTGTATCTATCATAAATAGAAGTTCTATCAGGTGCTTTTCAGCAGGGGCATATGTCGACTGCACCACTACGAATTCATCGCCTTCCAGTTGGGGCATTCTTATATATGACTCTCCGTCAGGAAAAATTTTGTGCTCTACCTTCCCAAGTTTGCATCCTATTCTTGCAGCAACTCCGTTTCCTATCCCATTAGCCGCAGGTCCTTCCAAAACCATCATTTTTTTACCCCCGCACCAAGCCTTTCCGTCTTTCGGATTCTTCTGAGATGTCGTGCCTCATTTCTAAAAGGCTCTTCAAGCCATATCCTAACTATTCGCTCCGCCATGCGCTTGCTTACCATCTGTTCACCAAGGCACAGGACATTGACGTTGCCGTGTTTTTTTGCTGACATTGCGGATTTTTTATTCCAGCAGACCGACGCCTGTATTCCGCGCATCTTATTCGCCGCCCTGTCCATGCCCTGCCCCGAGCCGCATATTAGTATGCCTTTTGCCTTGTCTTTCTTAACCATCCTGCATACTTTTTCCGCATAGTCTGGATAATCATCATCGGCATTCAGTTCAAACGGCCCCAAGTCTTTAGCCACATATCCTTCCTGTTCAAGAAATCTTTCTAACGACTTTTTCAACATAAACCCTGCGTGGTCGCTGCCCAGATATACTCTCCCCTTATCCATGATACAAATTGGCAGAACATGTTTAAGAATCCTCTCGCTTCTACATCTGCACCCTGAGAAATACAAATAATTATATGCCTTCTATGGTAAGTATACTCGTGGTTAATTGGAAGAAGAGAAAACAACCCAAGCCGGCCTTCCAAAGCCCCATCCCTCAATTCTCAAGGTAATAGAACAGAAGAAAAGGCTAAGGGAAAAACTCTCAGGCATAAAGCACAAGATAGGCGTATACAGCGCCAAAGGCGGAGTCGGGAAAACCACAACATCAGTAAATCTGGCATTCATGCTAAACAGCATGGGATACAAGGTAGGCCTTCTCGATGCCGATGTTGACTGCCCAAACCTTACTATGTTTCTGGGAATGAACGAGACGCTTTCCGGAGACTTTCCCCTGATGCCGGTAGACAAAAACGGAGTCAAGGTTCTCTCGACCGCAATGCTGGTTGACGACCTGAAGGCTCCTATAATATGGCGCGGCCCAATGATAGGCAAGATGATATCGGAATTCTTCGAGAACACCGAATGGGGAGAACTTGATTATCTAATAATTGATCTGCCTCCTGGGACATCCGACGCTCCCCTCTCAATAATACAACTTCTGGATTTAGACGGCTTTATTCTTGTCACTACACCGCAACACATAGCAGCAGTGAATACGATACGCTCCGGAGGAATGGCAAAACGTCTGAGCGTATCAATCCTAGGCGTAATAGAAAATATGTCTGATGGATCTGGCACAGGAGGCAAGGAGGTAGCTGACAAGCTCCAATGTGATTTTCTAGGCTCAATAAAAACAAATCCAAAATTCGGCGAACTCAGCGATTCGGGTAAGGTACCGGCAATACAAGACGAGAAGATTGGCAAGGAATACCTGGAGATAATAAAAAAGATAACTGGTAGGTAACTTGGAAAAAGGCTTCGAATCTCTATTCAAAGAATCAATAATATTTGCCAACCGCGAGGTTCTTTCCCCCCATTATATCCCGCAGCACCTTCTTTTCAGGGACAAACAGATAACTGACATAGAGAACGCAATAACTCCTTCATTGCGCGGAGAAAGGGGCCGCAACGTCTTCATATACGGCAAAACAGGCACAGGCAAGACTTCATGCATGAAGTACATAGTGGAGCAGATAAGAAAGCTTCCCATGGTGAGGGCAGAAATATCTTACATAAACTGCAGGGTATATAATTCACGATACCGGGTGCTTAGCAAGATAGCCACGGATCACATTCCCATGTATGCCAAAAGGGGATACGGAGTCATAGACATATACGAAAAGGTGATTAACTGGGTAGAGGAAGACAACCGAATGCTTATTGTGATACTCGACGAAATAGACATGATAAAGGATCTAGATGACCTCATATACACTCTCTCAAGGGCAAACAGCGACATAAAATCCGGGGGCATAACCATGATAGGCATATCTAACAGGGTATCTTTCAAAGAAGATCTAGATCCACGGAGCCTTTCAACCTTATATGAAAAAGAGCTTGCCTTTCCCCCATACAACTCTCAGGAGCTTTCCGCCATAATAAAAGAACGGGTAGGGAAAGGATTCAAAGAAGGCGTAGTTGATCCTGCAAGCATAAGCCTTGCAGCTGCGATATCCGCTAAGGACAGTGGAGATGCAAGGCTTGCCTTGAAGATAATAACAAAAGCAGGGGAGCTATCCGAAGAAAGGAACATGACTGCTGTGACTCCAAAAGAGGTAAGCGAAGCGGCCAAATCGGCGGAAGAAGAGATAGCGTACGAGATAATAAACACACTTCCAGAGCATCAGCGACTGATAGTGTATGCGATAGCGCTGATGACGATACACGGACACAGGTACAAAAAATTGAACGAAGGCGACGATTCTTTTGTGCTCAGCGGCGAGATATACAATCGATACCATTCAATAGCCGAGTCTTTGAGCAAGGAAACCAAGAGCACAAGGCTCTACCGCAGATACATAGCAGACCTAAACATGCAGGGCATAATAATATCCTATGAATCAGGAAAAGGCATAAGGGGCCACACCAAACTCATAAAATTGGCATATCCTCCACTCAAGATAAAGGAACTCATCGAGAAGACGCTTTTCAAGGAAGAGGAGCTTCCTGCAGAAAACGAACCGAAAGCGGAATGACGGCATTCCAAATAAACATCTTATTAAATTCTTTTATTCAATGATTTTGCATGGAAACGCTGCGCCTTCAGTCGGCTATGGAATACCTTATGACATACGGCTGGGCGATATTCATAATAGCGGCGGTGGCAGTATCTATCTCATACCTGCTTTTTTCAGGAACATCTTCGAATCTCATATCTCCAAAGGCAACCCCTGGCGGCTGTTTTGTCCAGATATCCTATCAAAACGGCAACCTTGGATTTTCAAGGACAAACAGGAATCTTGTCGGGCAATGCAACAACGAACTGCCTGAATATGTCGCACAAATTAGCTCAGGGAATAGTCAAATAAGTATAAAATCGACTCCTGCGCTTAGTATCTCTTCTGAAGGAACATTCATTATGTGGGTAGAACCCAATCCATCATGGCCGGCATCCGCTGTGTTTTTAGATAAATCATACGGCAACGGAGCAGGCCAGGTATCCTATAGAATCCAGAGATATTTATTGACAAACAATCTTGAATTCTATGATGGGTCAAACGTAATTTTTGGCGGCAATATAATACCAAACTCCTGGACATTTATCGCCGTTACTATTTATAACGGCAATATTATCGGATACATTAATGGGGCAGAGGTATTTGCGACTTCTTCTATAAACAATCCACTAACGCAAATCCCAAGTGCAAATATTCTTATCGGCAGTTCACCCGCTTCAACTTTCACCGCAGGGAGCACAGTATGCAATTGCAATATTGCAAATGTACAGTTATACAACACCTCGCTCTCGCAGTCTGACATAATGCAGCTTTATGACGAAGGCATAGGCGGGACTCCTATTGCCATTCAAAATCTTGCCGGATGGTGGCCACTGAACGGAAATGCCAATGACTACAGCGGAATTAATAACAATGGCAACGCGATAAACGTGAATTATACAACAACATGGTCTTCAGGATATTCACAACCCCAAAATACAATATCCTAAATTGAATTATTGTATGCGGTCAGATAAGCGTTCTTACCTGATACCTTCCCCTTCTCTCTACCTCTTTCAATCTGTTCAGGATTCTCTTTGATTCAGAATATGATTTTGCATACTCCTTCTCAAAGATACGGTAGAGATCCGCCTTAATAGACCTTTTCATCAGCAGAAGGTCTATGGCCTTCTCCTCATCACTCTGGGTGATTTCGGAAAGGCCGAAGTCTATCACATACACTGTGCTGCCATCGGAAATAAGATTTGCAGGAGTAAAATCTCCGTGTATTACATTCAACGAATGCATTCTGGAAAGTATTTTTGCCGATTCGGCTATCTCTCTATCTGTAATGCGTTTGTCTTTTAGCAAAGTCCCATCGACTTTCTCCATATATACTGAAAACCTTCCAAGCGCGACGATTCTCGGGCACCTGACGCCTGCCCTGGAGAGCCTGAACATTATCCTGGCTTCCGTTTTTGTCCTGGTTTTTCTTATTTTTAGGTCTAGAGCCGCAGCTCTGTATTTCTTAGGCAGCCTTTCCTTCACCACCGTTTCCACATCAAACATCTTGAACGTGTAAAGCTTGGCCTCGGCCCCAATTCCAATTATTTCAGAACCTTCCATAATCTATCCAAGCCTCGCTGCGTCTACCCTGTATTTCTGCCTGATTAAACAGTCTGTTATTTTGCAGTATATGCCTTCCTTCAGCATCCTTTCGGCAAGATAAGCCACCATTCCTCCGTTATCTGCGTTGAATTCGTCCGGAGCGAATCCCAATACTGCCCCATGTTCTTTGCCCATCTCCCTAAGCATGTCTTTCAGCTTCTTGTTCTGCGCAACTCCGCCGCAAATGCCTATCTCCTTCTTGTTTTTCAGGAGCATTGCCCTCTCCGTCGCCTCGCAAAGCGCCGCGAAAGCGGTTTCCTGTATTGAGAAACAAAGGTCGGAGATCTTTGCCCGTCCTATCATCTCAGTGGCCTTTGTCGCAAGCCCCGTAAATGAAAAATCCATGCCTTTGACAGTATATGGCAACTCTATGTATTTTCCTCCTCTGGCATGTTTCTCTATGCTGGAGCCCCACGCAGGCCTGAGCCTCAGCCTTCTCGCAAAAGAGTCAAGCATGTTTCCTACGCCTATGTCAAAAGTCTCTCCGACTACTGAATAATGCAGATAAGGTTTCCTTTCAAGCGCAAGAATCTGCGAATTTCCCCCGCTGACATAAAGCATTATTGGATCGGCAAGCTTTCCATAGTGTCTTGCTATCTCCGCATGTGCCGCACAGTGGTTCACCGGCACGATTCTTACACCTAGCCTTTTTGCAACAGTTCTTGCCGAAAGCTGCGCAACCTCGAGGCAAGGTCCTAAACCCGGCCCCATGGTATATCCAACCCCTTCAATTTCCTTGGAAGTTATGCCTGCAGACTCAAGGGCCCTTCCGAATACATCTGCGGCATTCTCAGAATGGAATTTTGCCACTTCTCCTGGTATCATGCCTGTGCTGCCGATGTTGTACATTGCCTTTTCATTGGAAAGCACTTTCCCATCCTCCACTACTCCTACTCCGAAGGTATGTGCACTGCTCTCCATTCCTATGACGATCATTTCAACATAATTAATATAGAATTAAAAGTAATTAATACATAGGTATTCCAATGCCCGGATTCATTATTGTCATCACCTCTATGGATAAGAGTTCCGAAGGAGTTTATCGGCAAGCGCGTTTATCTTGTGTTCTTTGAAGATTAGTTATTTTGTCCCACAGCCTGAACAGGATTATGAAATTTATGTGCTTGCAGTAGAGACTACTTTATCTGCGTCTATTCGTGTAATCTGGACACGTGCAAGAATATGCGTCCAGGTGTTTACTTTGTATTCCGTAGCACCATCACTTGATGGTATCAGATAAGTCGCCGCATTAACTATTTCGGCACTCTGTTATTGAGAACCTACGGTTCTTTCTTTTCTCTTTTGACTTTCTCCTGCAAAGTCTGTTTGTATATTATCCTACTCATTATACATATAATAAGTATACTAAATAAAACGATATATAAAAGTATAGGTATAATACGTATAGTATGAAAATTACTAAGAAGCAAAACGCTGAAACAGCTATACCTAAGACGATAACTCTGATGCCCAAACACGCAAAGTTCATAGAGGCAAAGAGTATTAATCTATCTCGTTTCGTGCAGAAGGCTCTGGATGTCGAGATAGAAGCTCAGAGATGGAAAGAGGAATAATAATGTATAAATGTGATAGATGTGGGCATACAGAAAACACAGAAGAAAAAATGAAAGACCATATTAAATTGCACTCTTCTGCAAAAATAAAAATAAGTTATGAGCTTATAAATGAAAACACAGGAAAAAAGAGTCATATTCAAGCGAGAAATGGTGGACAAGTTTTTTATTTCTTCAAAGAAGGCATAATAAAAGGAAAAGTTTATTCCAGATTATTATATTGGGGTTTATCCACTATATTATTTCTACTTTTTTGGTTTGTTACTGGGATAGGCGGAGCGCTCGGCGGAGCAATGTTTGGAGGCTTCATTGTTGTTATCATTGAGCTTAGTTTAATCCATCCTAAGATTAAAAAATGGGATGCGTTATCCCTCAAAGAACTCAAAAACGAAAAAGGAATGGAACAGATATCTTGGTCTGACATCTCAAAAGCAGTATATAAGATGCCGAACTCCTTAGAGATATTTATTGGAGAAAAACGATACAAATTAAGCACTAACACTAATAGTGCAATAATGAAAGAACTTCTTGAACAAAAATTAGGTAAAAAATTATCATCCCTCAAAAAGGCTGACTAAATGTGACAATACCTAAAGTAGGAGTTTTTGAACAAAGTCAGGATACCACAGAAGTCAGGATAGGCGAAGAGTTTTTATACATGGAAGGGAAACCCCTGCGTATCAAGGGAATGGATCTGCATAATAAAAGCAAAGAAGGAAAACTATGCAAAAATCGAATTGGAAATAAAGAAAATGCACAAGTATGAACTTCCTGAGATAATTTCTCTTGAGATCGGAAAAGCCAGCCGCGAATATCTTAAATGGCTGGGCAACACGGCGGACATATGATATCCCTTATAGCTGCTGTATCTGAAGACATGGAAATAGGGCTGAATGGAAAGATACCCTGGAATATTCCCGAGGAAACAGCATCATTCAAGAAACTGACCTTTGGGCATACGGTCATAATGGGAAGGAAAACATTCGAGGAAACAGGGATCCTTGGGGGCAGGAGGAACATGGTGATAAGCAAAAGCCTACCAAAAAGAGACGGAATAGAAGTATATTGCAGCCTGGCCGCCGCAATTGCCGCAGCAAAAGCCGAGAAGGAGGTCTTCATAATAGGGGGAGCTTCGATATTCTTACAGGCCCTCGGAATCGCAGACAGGATGTATCTATCATATGTAAAGGGCCATTATGGGGGAGACGCGTTCTTTCCCGAATTCGACACAACAGAATGGCATCGGGTAAAATCTGAAGC
Organism: Microcaldota archaeon; assembly: GCA_021846005.1. Taxonomy (GTDB): domain Archaea; phylum Micrarchaeota; class Micrarchaeia; order Micrarchaeales; family CABMGC01; genus JAJZIZ01. Next base: position 7,021 of record JAJZIZ010000005.1, on the reverse strand, counting down.
CCACGGCAGATTTACGCTCGTCATATATGACAGGAAAAAGAAATAGATGGACTTGGCGGGAATTTCATAAACTTCACTGTGCGAAAGTTATTTTGAACCCGCAACCTCCTGCATGCCATGCAGGCGCGCTGCCGTTGCGCTACAAGCCCATCTGTAAGTAGTATTTGCCGCAAAGATACAAAAACATATCATGCGGGAGATATGAAAAGAATATTTCCTCCGCGAAGCAGCATAACTCCTATCTTCGCCCTTGCGTTTCCGCTTTCATCAAGTTCCTCGCAGTTTTCAAGAACAATGTTCATGTGGACGTCGAAAGACTGTACCTTGCCCCTCAAATCTGTTCCGTTCTTCAATCTTATCAGTACCTGCTGTCCTATCGCCTTGTTAAGGAGGTCGAAAGGCCTGTCATGATTCGTAGCCATAAATACACCATTCTGTCGCTATATTAACTGAGGTAAAATCTATAAAGGAAGGGGTAAGAGCGCCCTCGAGAAAATCGCTCCTCTCTTCTTCTGCCATCCCTTTCGCTTCAGTTCTCAAACTATGCATCTCCAAAAGTTCAAATATGTGGACGTGCCAAAGATGGAACATGGCAGAAATGCAAAAAAGCATCAATCAACAGCATGTCGCAGGGCATCTTACCATACCTAGATGTACTTTACAAGTCCGAACAGGACAATCTGAGACTTTCATGAAACTCGCAAGAGGCATCGGGAAGAAATCCGTCGGAATCTATCCGCTGGCATTTGCAGCAATTGCTGCAGGAACTTCTTATGCGTTGGGTTCTGATTTACACCACAGTGCAAAACTATCGATAGGCAGCAAAATATCATATGAAATCGCATGCGCCGGTGCCCTCTGGTTCGGGATAAAAATAATAACTCTTTCGGAAGCGTATGACAAAAAATTCGAGCGAAAGGGAAAGAAGCATGAAGCAATCCACATGATTATGAACACCGGCGGCAGTGCCCTGGTTGTTTTTGGCGCTGTAAGTGCACTTACAATCCCGTTCCAATAAAATGTTCCGATTCCTGAACTGCGGAAACCTTATCCTGAACTCTGCAGCCCAAGCGAGGCTATCTGCTGCACCGTCTTGATTCCGGTGTTCTGCAGTGTGTAATTCAGCCAGAGATATCCTATGAATGAGCTTCCTGCATGAGGAAATCTCGCTATCCCTTTCTGGCTATAGCAATAAAGGTAGAACGTATAGCTGCCTCCGCTCGGTATGTTTGCTGCGGGGCTATAGCCTGTAGGGTAGTATTGCGGTTTTGCATTTACTTCAAGGTTTCCGTACTTGGGATTGCCGCTAAAATTCTGCAGCGTGGAGCACGCTATCCCATTAACTGTTATAGCGCTGCCGCTCGCTTGCGATATCTGCACTACAAGCGATCCGTTGTCGGCTAGGCTGAAATATCCGCATGAGAAACCTGGTTCAGGAGTGCATTGTGAGGAAAAGGCATTCGTCACTCCAGAGCTCAGCTCGTATGCTATTCCTATCGCTATTGCCATTATCAGTATGGCTATGCCGTATGTGGACATGAAGTCCACTGCAACCTGCAGCCGCCTAAGATTACATTTTCCCTGAGACATTCTATTTTGCCTTCATCTCCACTTTAGCTTCGAAATCGGAGACCTTGTATTGGAATTCTTCGTTAGTCTTTATTAATCCTTTCTCTTTCATGAATTCCCTTGCAAGGAGGAAATAAATAAGCGCGAGAGATCTTCTTCCTTTGTTGTTGCATGGTATTACCAGATCAACGAACTTTATCCAGTTGTCCGTGTCGCAGAGCGCTATTATGGGTATGTTTGTCTTGCTTGCTTCCTTCACTGCCTGCCTTTCATTTCTGTTGTCGCTTATCAGCAGCACTTCCGGCTCTGCGAAATCTTTTCTGTTAGGATTTGTGAATATTCCTGGCATGACTCTTCCGGTCATGAGTTTTGCGCCTGTAATTTCTGCGAACTTCGTTGCGGCCGAAACTGAGTATATTCTTGAAGCAGTTACTACGATGTCCTTTGGTTCATACCTTGCAAGCATTTTTGCTGCAATGCCTATTCTTTTGTCTATCATGTTAAGGTCGAGCAGGTATAAGCTGTCTTCCCTAACCTTGTATATGAATCTTTTCATGCCAGGTGTCTTTACTTTGGTGCCTATATGTATTCCTACATCTAAGTATGTAGACTGATCTATTAACGATTCCTGTTCAGCTTGCGTTGCCATAACATCATTCCTTGATTCGGGGTCGCCGAGACTTTCAGGCATAATGCCATTTGAACTCGGGTCATGTGCTCCCTAAGCACAGAGCCTGACCAGACTAGCAGACGACCCCGTGCTTAAACCATTTATCTTCATCCTTATATATACCTTGCTGTAATTTTCTGATATGTGCGAAATCATTGATGTTTTTGTCAATACTGGCAATCATTTTCTTCCGTAATTGATTATCTCATCAATGAGTTCGACGTGCCCTATGAGCATCCTGCTGCAGCAGTATCTTTTTATTCCCAGGTCTGCAATGACTTTCTTAGGGTCTTCCTTTTCCTTATTTACTTTCTTGTCGTATTCTTCCCATTTGTCAGCGACTACCTGGCCGCACGAAAAGCATCTAACTGGTATCATCATTGTATCACTTCATCTATAGGAGGTCTGGTTTCTTGCGCGTGCCTTGGGCCCTCCAAACTTCTTTGGCTCAACCCGCCTGTGGTCGTCTACCAATATGCTCCTGTCGTAAACCATATACGCGTGCTTGAGCCCTTCATCATTGGTAGTTTCAACTATTACGTTAGCGAGTGCGGTTCTGGCCGCCTGCGCCTGCCCCATTATGCCTCCTCCATAAACATTTATTCTGACGTCATAGCCCTTCATAAGGATGTTTACTTTCTTGGATATTATTATGGGTTCAAGTATAAGGTCTCTGATTTCCTTCGGCTTTATCAATTCGGCGCTGACTCCGTTTATCGTTATCTTGCCATTGCCCGAGCTCATGCTCGCTCTGGCTATTGCCCTCTTCCTCTTTCCGCGGGCTACTATCGTATTTCTCTTTTTTCTCTGCGGCTTCCTCTGTGAAGGCGCAGCTGAAGAAGTCTTTTTTGGAGTAGCCTTGCCTTTCTTGGAAGTCTTTGCATAGTTTTCATTGAATTCGCTGAGCTCTTTTTCCAAGTCCGCAGTTCCTTTCTTCTGGTTTGTTTGCTCTGCCATGATAATCATTTCTTGTATCCTAGTTTCTCTACCAATTCAAGTACTGATACTGAATTCTCGAACGCCTCGCTGGTTTTCTTGGCCTTTACGTCCTTTACTGTATAAGCTTCTGAATCTTTTATATCTTTCGCATCTCCCATGTAAACTTTCAATAGTTTGTAAGCTGCTTTTCCTTTAGGCTGCTTGTACGGGAGCATGCCTCTTATGGATCTCTTTACGAAAAGGTCCGGCCTCCTGGAATAGAAAGGCGAATGCTCCGGATTTGCTCTGTCCTTAAGCTCTATGAGCCTCTTGTATTTTGCAGCAAGATCTGGGGTATGTCCAGTTATTCTTATCTTTTCCGCATTAATCAGCATTATCTCATTGCCTTCTATCAGGAGCTTGGCTACCCTGCTTCCTATCCTTCCGAGTATTGCCTCTTCTCCATCTATCAAATATTTCATTCTCTTCACCTAAACCAAAAGCCTCGTGTTCTCCTTCTTAAGCATTTCTTCCACGCTCATGATTGTGCATCCGGCCTCGCGGAGCTTTTTCGTGGAGCTTTCTGAGAACTCTATTGCCGCAACTCCGAATGCCTTTTCGACCTTTCCAGTTCCAAGTATCTTTCCAGGAACCAGAATATTCTCTCCTGGCTTGGCGAGTTCGTTGAGTTTTTCCAGATTAACTGAGACACGCCTCCTTTTTGGCAAACTGGCAACTTTTATTATTCTTGCTACAAGTCTGGCGTTCTTCGCCTTCTTGTCTGTTTTTTCAAGATTCTCGATCAATATCTTTATGCTCTTCTTTTCCATTTTCTCATCTGCAATAAAATACATATCCATGCGGGGGACGAGATTTGAACTCGCGCAAGCACTAAAGCTACTGACCCCTCAAGCCAGCGCATTTGACCAAGCTCTGCCACCCCCGCGTCTTCACTTAAGCTCTTTGTGTACCTCTTTGATATTGTTGGTTATTATACTTAGCGTCTTGTTTATTATCTCTCTGGCTGGGATCTGGCCGAAGGCCTCAACATAAAACTCGTATGAGTCATCTGCCAATTGTTTGTAAGTTACCAGTCCTGGCTGGAATTTTGCGCTTGCCGCAGCAGAGCCCATAATTGCCTTTCCTTCCAGGCGCAGTGTCTGTCCTTCGGCAAGTTTTATTATTGGTATCTTGCCGTTGGCTACTTTTATTGATTTGTCATTGCTTTCGAGACTTTCCGAGTACACCGTTGCAGGGCCTTCTGCTTCAAGCTTGAATATTACCTCGTCTTCGTCAACCGCATCCTTGGGTGTCAGTATGGGCACAAGTCCGATCCTATGTGCTATGTATTCGTCGAATATCGCGCTGGAATTTTCATAGAAGGTTACGCTGTCAATTGCCATGCATTCTATGCTGTTTGTAGCTATTCTTCTTATTGCGTTGGCGAAATTAACACTGATCTCGTCTACCCTAAACTTGAAAATACTTGGTGAATCATCTAATATGGTCAATTTCATGCAAAAACCGGAATTAAGGGTAAAATATACTTTGCCTGACAATATATATAAATATTTGCGACCTGTGAGAAGTATATGGATTTCTGGAAAGCATACCTGGCAAGATCGGGCATGCCTGAATTTGGAACAAAACAGCTCTGGCTCAAGACAGGGGAGAGGTGGAATACCTCAATACTCCGCTATCTGGAATATTCAAGCATTCTGCAAAATGGGGAATCTATCAATGCACAGTGGAATCCTGAACGCAGGTACATAATTGCAAAGGAGATAATCTCAGACCTTTTCATCTCGTTTTATGACGTGAACTCCAGGACAGTCCTGGCTGCCAGGCTATCCGGCGGCACAGCAGATTTTACCAAGGAAATATCCAAAGCAAGGAAACGCATGCGGAATCCAAACATCGAGATGCGAGTCATAGGCCTACAAAATTCCGATAAGGCACCTGCAGAAACGATAGAAATCATGCACGACGCCATCGGAACCGGGATTCTTGCGGAGGCAGACCTTTTTGGCAATCAGAAGCGCCACATAATAATGGACCTCTATACTGGCCGGGTTTACAACCTTCTTCTGGAGAACAGAATCTACCGCCCCGGTGAGCTTATGATCACTGAGCCCAAGCCTATTGTTCAGCCTGCCGCACCATCGCAAAACTTTCCCGGGCCAAAATAAAATCCAAGAATGGGTATATAAATAGTGCCCTATTAATATTGATTTTGATGGCGAACATTGAAGATTTCATGAAGCTTGAACTCAGAGTGGGAAGGGTCCTCATGGTTGAGGATGTTGAGAAAGCAAAGAAGCCCATATACAAGCTTCTGGTGGATTTCGGCTCAGAGATGGGCGTGCGCATAATCCTCGCCGGGATAAAATCGCATTACAGCAGGGAACAGTTGCTGAACAAGGAAGTAGTCTGCATAACGAACCTTGAACCTAAAATTATAGCCGGTGTCGAATCGAACGGAATGGTCCTTGCTGCGGAGGACAAGTCCGGCGTCGTTCTTCTGGCTCCCGACAGGGAACTCGAGGAAGGCAGCGGAGTGCGCTGACTGTAAGTTAAAAAGCTTGTGATATTATGATATTGGTTGTCGTTGGTCTTCCCGGTTCTGGCAAAAGCACCATTGCGGAGATGCTTCGCGTTGAAGGCTTCGATGTTATAGAATATGGGGATATCTGGAGGGAACTGCTCAAGAAGGCAAAAATACCCCTTAATGATCCCAAAGCAACCAGGGAATTCACCGCGATGCTGAGGGAGAAGCACGGCAAGGACATATATTCAAAATATGCAGTCAAGAAGATAAAGAAAAGCATGAAGCATGTTGTGCTGATGGGCCTGAGAAGCACATATGAACTCGATTACATAAAAAAGAAAGTCGACAAAGTCGACATAATAGCCGTGCGCTCATCATTTAACACAAGATATAACAGGCTTAAGATCAGGGCTAAGCCCGAAGACCCGAAGACCCTTGGCGATTTTAAGTGGCTGGAGACTCGCGAGAAACGAGGTTTCCTCCCGGACAAAAAAGAGGAAAAGCACGGCGTACTCGTGATAATGAAAAAGGCCGATTATTATCTTGACAATTCCGGAACAACGAAACAGCTAAAGGCGAAGCTCGATCTTGTACTTTCCAAGATAGATCAGGACTGGAAGTCCTAGAAGACAGGTCTTCTGTATTCTGCCTGCATGCTTACCTTGTGGAGGCTAGGAGCCTTGCGTTCAGGCTCCATGGCTCTCCTCCTGATAAATTCCCTTCCGTGTTCTGTTAACGAAAGGGGCTTGTTTTCCTCCCCCCTCCCTCTTTCAGTAAAATCAACCAATCCTTTCTCCTTAAGCCTTTTCAGCGTATACCATATGCCGCTCTGCGAGCATCCGGAAAGCTCAGCTACATACTCAACAAAGCTTGTCGCGGTAGGTATGTCCTGCAGTCCGATCTCGTACAGGATGATTGCCTCTTTTTCTTTAGGTTCCTGCACTAAGACAGCGGAAGCCGCAGTTCTAACTATAGTTTTAGCCACTTGCATTCAAAAAACACCCGAGGAGATTTATTAGATGCAAGCAGCAGCAGAATGAGAATTATTTATCTTTATTGTGTTTATTGCTATAGCTCCAACTGGCAAGTAGGAAAACTTTGACAATGCCAGCCTGATTGCTATCTGCATTTTACACACTAAATTGATAATTAATATCGATTAATATTTAAATCTTTTCTCCAATAAATTATTCTTCAGAACACAATTGCAGAGAAGCCTCACCTGCAAAACTCACAAAACCTTCATAATTCCTGATAAAATATGACTCTCCCGCAAACTCCTATCCTTGAAATAGGAGTAAGGGCGTGAAAGAAGG
>JAJZIZ010000004.1 GCA_021846005.1 Microcaldota archaeon | reverse complement strand
CAGGTTTTTTGGTCTGAAAAAAGTAAAAATTCATGTGTTTTCGTGCGTTATCGCATATCTCATGCGATACAAGATGTGACACATTGAATTTTGACGAGGTGAGCGAATGTAGATGTCAAGTTCCTAATCACCTAACCGTTGCAAAAGATTTTTATTTGGGTGCATTCTAATTAATATCTGATAAGATGGCCTTTATTCTCGACGCCGTCCTCGGCGTAGTTGCCATAGCAATACTGGCGATAGTTGTTCTTGTAATAGTTCTGTTCAACGGTTTTGTGTCAAGGCGCAACAGGGTTCAGGATGCGTGGGCACAGATAGACGTGCAATTGAAAAGAAGATATGACCTGATACCAAACCTGATCAATTCAGTCAAGGGATATATGACCTATGAAAAGAGCGTGCTTACCCAGGTAACACAGCTCAGGACCTCTATAATGAATGGAAATGCCCAGGACAAGGCACAGGCAAATAATCAGCTCAGCCAGGCTCTCAAGAGCATATTCGCAGTCGCTGAAAACTATCCTGACCTCAAGGCTTCGCAAAATTTCATTAACCTCCAGCAGCAGCTTATGGATACCGAAGACAAGATAGCCTTCGTGAGGACATCCTACAACGACTACGTCCTGGAGTACAACAACTCGCTGCAGGAATTTCCAGGCAATGTATTTTCAGTAAGGTTCGGTTTCAAGAAGGCAGACTTCTTCCAGGCACCCGAAGAGGAGAAGCAAAACATAAAGGTAGATTTCAGCGATGTCAACAACATGCAGGGCTCCCAGCCGAAAGCAGGAGCAGCGCAGCAGAAGCCCTCCAAAAAATAATATCAACCTATAAAAGTGCAATGAACCATGGCAAGCTTCTTTGATGAGATAGCAAGAAACAGGCTTAAGTCAGTACTTATGCTTCTGATATTCGGAGCATTCTTCTTCATAGTGATAACCTTTGCCTCTTTCTACTTCGGCCTTAGCCTAGGAATGGGTATGGTCATTTCCGGAGCGGTGCTCATATTATATGGTGTATTTGTATACACTTCAGGGGACAAAGTAGTCTTGAAAGTCTCAGGCGCAAAGCCCGCCGACAAGGCACAGTATCCAACCCTTTACAGCGCAGTTGAAGGTCTTTCCGCCGCACAGCAGATACCAATGCCTAAAGTATACATAATAAACGACCAGAATCCCAATGCCTTTGCCACCGGGAGAAACAAGAAGCACGCCTCAATAGCGGTGACTACTGGGCTTCTGGCGATCATGAACCGCCAGGAACTGGAAGGAGTGATAGCTCATGAAACTTCCCACATAGGAAATAATGACATACAGTTCATGATGGTAGCTGTCATATTCGCAGGAGCCATAGGCATCGCTGCAGGAATAATACGCATGTCATTCTTCTTTGGGGGAGGCGGGCGCGGAGGCCGCGGCGAGAGTGCCGGAATATTTCTTCTCATAGGCCTTCTTGTTGGGTTATTGGCTCCGTTCTTTGCGCTTCTGATAAGGCTTGCAATATCCAGAAAACGGGAGTATATGGCCGATGCAAATGGCGCAAGGCTCACAAGGGCTCCAAAATCCCTCGCATCAGCACTTACGAAGATAAAAAACTACAAGCCTGATCCAACGGCAGGACCAGTCCGCAACCCAAACGAGGTAACGGCTTCGCTCTATTTTTCAAATCCATTCAAGAAAGCAAGCGCCATGAATATCTTCTCGACGCATCCTCCGATAGACGAGCGGATAAGGCGCCTAGAAAGCATGTATTGACTTCTGACTTCTAATCTCTTGCGCATTCCCTGGCAATGCCTTCCCGTTCCATTCTCATTGTATCCCATACCCCGATCACTATCGAAGTTTTCTTGGACGGGTTATGGCTTCCATCCATTATCAGGTCCCTCCCGTCAACTCTGCTTTTGTATATGCCTAACACTATCGGGTTAGGCCCGGTGTAGTTATAAATTATGGGATCTTCCGGCAGCGTCTGTTTTTCAATATGACTCTCTATCTCGCATCTGCTTGCCTTTTCAAGTTTTCCATTATCCCTGAGTATGCTGTAACCATGCCGTTTAATCTCCAGCCCTACTGTGCTTTCCGGACTGTTCTCTTCCCCGAGGTATAAGTCATTGCCGCCGAAGGATTTCATCGCTTCCTTGTTGTTTGCTATCCAAAGCACTGATTCTGTAGGGGTGAGAAGCCTCATGTACAATTGGTGCAGCATTTTATGCGATTCGAAGTAATTCTTTTTGGTAGCAAACCATATCAAAGTTCCAAATTTTCTCATCACTGGAGTTTCCGCATTGGCGTGCCTATTCTTTTCCGAAACCTGCATCTTCTACATTCCTCACAGCATTGACATCAGCAGGCACGCTATTAATTCCTTTCTCATAGGAGCGGCTTTTGTCCCCTCTCCCTTTCTGTTTTTTTCACGCGAAGCGTTTCGTTCACTTTCATGATTGTCTTTAGCATCTTCTTCTCCCGCTGATCGGATATCCTCATGTATACCTCGTCTTTGGTTCCGCTGGCGACAAGTATGTATATTTCACCGCTGCGGAATCTTCCTGTTCTTCCCCTTCTCTGTATGTTTCGGATTTCGCTGGGAATCGGTTCATAGAATATGACAAGGTCAACGTTCGGTATGTCAAGGCCTTCCTCCGCTATGGAGCTTGCAACCAGCACGTCAAACTTTTTCTCCCTGAACTCGCGTATTGTCTCCTTCTGCATTTCCTGGGTCACGCCGTCCCGCTTTCCCACGAAAGCCTTGGCCCTGAAGCCGTTGTTGGCCAGGTATTCTACAAGCATCTTTATGGTTGACCTATACTGTACGAAGACGATTGCGCTTTTCTCTCTGTTGAGCCTGAGAATGTCTATGACTGCTATGACTTTGGGATGCTCCTCTCCATTTCCGAGCGCTTCTCCTGCAAGCTTCCTCGCCTGCGCCATGTTTTTGCTCTTGAGCACGCTTTCAACCGCACGGCTTTTCTTCTCCCTCATATCAAGGCTTTCCATGTATTTGCTGAAAGGATATATGCCTTCGGTAAGAAGCAAGTCGTACGCATGCGTCAGGTTGAGAAGCCTTACATAACTGTAGACTGCAGCAAACTTGAAGTTGACTGCTTGTATCTTGTTTATCTCCTCGCCTACCTGCAGAAGCCTGCCTTTCGGTATCCTTGCGAAATTCTTGAAATGCATAAGCCCTGTCCTATTCAGCGCGGCAAGGCTTGCCTCTGCCTCAGGCGCAATCAGCCTGGAGATCTGCGAAAGCTTTTCTCCTATCTCCACATTTATGACATGGGTATTTCTCGGCATTACGTATCTGACGACATCCGGGTCAGTGGATATCCTCACTGCTATATGCTTTACATCAAGCGCGCCAGCCAGCTGCTCTATCTTTTCCTTCTTTGCTCCCGGCGATGCTGTAAGCCCAACCATCAGCATCTCCTTGAGGCTGCATTCGTTTGCTATGTATGTATAGGCGTATTTGCCTACGGCCCTATGGCATTCGTCGAAAACAGCGACCCTGAAGCCTTCAAGCGAGAGCCGCCCTCCCTTCAGGTCATTGGCTACCGTCTGCGGAGTCGCAACTATAAGGCTTGCCTTGGCTTCAAGCTCCTTTCTCTTGTCTTTGCCTGTAGATCCAAGAAGCAGGAGTATGCTGTCCGGATTTATGTTAAGCATTCCTGTCAAGCTGGAATAGTGCTGCTCTGCCAGCGGCTTTGTCGGAGCAAGCAGAAGCGCCTTCTTTCCTTCAGCAATCGCATTCGCTATCACCGCTGCTCCTATGAATGTTTTGCCAAGCCCTGTCGGGATTACCACAAGCGTGTTTCCCTTTGAAGCTATCTCCTTTATTATGTTAAGCTGGTATTCCCTGAATTCTATTCCTTCCATGTTGAGCAGTTCAATTCCCTTGCCTATTTCTGCCCATCTGATATCGAAAGACATACTACCGGAATCCTAATGCTGAGTTGAAATTTATATAAGGTTTGAAAGAAAGCGTTTCCAAAACGCTCCGATTGGCTTTAAATAATTTGATGTTTTCTAATGTTTCAGGTGTAAAAATGGGAAAAAAATACGAGGTTCCTAACCTTCCGTACGCATATAACGCATTAGAGCCTTACATATCGGAGCAGATAATGAAGCTGCATCATGACAAGCATCATGTTGCTTATGTGAACGGCGCAAACGCTGCGCTTGAGAAGCTTGAAAAATCAAGAAACGGCGAGATGCAGATTGACATAAAGGCAGTGCTCAGGGATTACAGCTTCAATTTCGGAGGACACAAGCTTCATAGCCTTTTCTGGCCAAACATGGCTCCTCCTGGAAAAGGAGGCGGCAAGGCGGGAGGCAAGATAGCAGACAAGATAAACTCCGACTTCGGAAGCTTCGACAAGTTCAAGACCCAATTCACCGAAGCCGCAAAGACAGTCGAGGGAAGCGGATGGGCGTTGCTGCTTTACGACCAGGAATCAGACCAGCTTGTACTGACGCAGATAGAGAAGCAGAATTTCATGCATCTGGCAGGACTGCCTATCCTTCTGGGACTTGATGTCTGGGAACATGCATACTATCTTCAATACTGGAATGACCGCTCAAAATATGTTGAAGCATGGTGGAACGTTGTAAATTGGGACGATGTAGACCAGCGCTTCGGAAAAGAGAGGGTCTGAAAGCGTGCAGAGACTCTCCCTGCGCTGCAAAATCAGGCAGGGCTCTGTACCTTTAGGCATATCTCTATCTATCTCTCTCTTTTCAGGGAATCCTTCCTATTTTATATATCTTAAAAATAAATTTTATTGCGTGTTTATATGTCCAACATTCCTGTAAGATTCAGGCCTAAAGGCGTCAAGACAAGCATAATAGATCCAGAGATCATGATGATGTTTAATTTTTATGTGGGAAAGAGCCAAATTGAAGTTATCCGCCGTCTTGGCGGCAAACCGGAGGTCTCATTTGGATATCTTACTGATTTTACATCGGAATATCTTTCTCTCGGCAAGAGCCCGACCATGAGCAATAAAGATATCAAAATTCCATTTGAAGGTTCCGGATCATACCTAATATCCATATGTGCGGTCAGTCCTTCCGGCGAAAAAACCCTGATCTACAAAAATAGGGACGCATTCCTTCCAATTTTGGAAACGCAGCTGTCTGCAAGGGAATAATTATTGCGAAATAGTCAAAACTGCCTGTATGTTTTCTCACGCATTTGCATCTATGCTGGATTTGAATATCCATTCTCCCAATTGTTTATGTATATCACGTTGCTTACGACCCCTGCGTTGCTGTTTCCTGAGTAGTCGTTTGCATTGCCGTTGAGCGGCCACCATCCCTGCAGCCACTGCAGAGCTATCGGCGCACCTCCTATTCCTTCACGGTAGAGTGCCAAGGCATCGCTTTCTGAAAATGAGGTGTTATATGCCTGTATATTCGCTATGTAGCCATTCCACTCAGGCTGCGACAATCCTGGTCCTCCGCCGATATAAACCGAGCCGAAACTCTGCATTCCAAACGACGGTGTAATTGGGCTTGATGCACTGCATATGCCATTGCCGCATACCCATCCCTGCAATCCTATCCCATTATACGAGACGGCTACAAATATCCAGTTCTTAACTGTCGAGACACCTGTTGTGTCTATGCATGTCTGCGTGCTTCCAATCCCTATACTGGCTCCGGTATTTCCACAGCTTCCCGTTCCGCTAAAGTACATATATCCCTGGCTTACCACCGAATTTCCCGCCAGAAAGCCTGTCTGCTGTCCGCCCCCACTACCTGAATTGTAGAACCATCCTGTAATTGTAATTGTATTCGCAGGCCCTACCAACTGGTTGACGTTGTTTATGTATACGTATCCGTTTCCCTGAAGCGATACTGCGTATTCTGGAAGATTGTCACACGTCCCGACAAGATTCACGAAAGAAACGCTTCCAGGGCCATTAGGCCTGTTCACACTGCAAGAGTTTGGGCTTGCCTTCGGCGCAAAATTTAGCGAATTAAAAATACCAAGTCCGAAGAGGGCTCCAAGGACAACTGCTATAATAAGTATTGCCCATCCGTATGTAACCAGGTATTCTGTCGCAGATTGCAGTCTGATTTTCATTGGCTCATCCTGATTGTACAACTTAACTAAAAACTTATAATTTAAAAATGATTGGTCTGCATTGCGTTTCCATCTATAAATCTCCGAAGATATTTCCTGCTGTTCTGGCAATCAAATTTTCTTATATCGTCGAAAACATTCGATATATCCATCGACATGCGATTTCAATAGCTACAGTACAGGCATATGCCATGCGGAACCTTTTGCATACCAAAAATACCTGTACAGCTTTACGTCCGCTAATATGCGATAGCACAAAAGTTTTATAAATCTAATCATAATTAGTTAATCGGCGATCAAATGGTAGAATTCGGAACTGATTTGTTAGGAAAAAGCAGTAGTGTGGACAGCAACATTGGCTTCACACCGCAGATAAAGATAGTAACTATCGGACTCGGCGGAAGCGGAAACAATACTGTCAACAGGCTGATAAAGGTAGGCGTGAAAGGCACCGAGCTGGTAGCGGTGAACACCGACGCACAGCATTTCAAGATACTTGATGACAGGATCAAGAAGATACTTATCGGCAAAAGCATGACACGGGGAATGGGCGCAGGAGGCGACCCTGAAGTAGGTGCAAAGGCCGCAGAAATAGACAGGCAGCAGCTCGAGGAAGTGGTATCCGGAGCCCAACTTGTATTCCTATGTGCGGGAATGGGAGGCGGAACCGGAACAGGCTCGATATCTGTGATGGCACAGATTGCAAAGGAACAGGGTGCGATAGTCGTATCCATGGTTACATATCCTTTCGATCTGGAAAGGGTAAGAAAGGTAAAGGCCGAGGAGGGAATCCAGCGCCTTAGGAAATATTCCGACAGCGTCATAATTCTTGACAACAACAAGCTCGTAAAGCTCTTCCCTAACCTCCCAATGAATGATGCATTCGCAGTTGCCGACGACATACTTGCGAAGGCAATAGGCGGACTTGTTTGGACTATAACACAGCCTAGCCTGATAAACATAGACTTTGCAGACGTAAGGTCAATCATGGGCAGCGGCGATGTGGGATTCATATCTGTCGGAACAGGCAAGGGCAACGACAAGGTCCAATCTGCATCAGAGTCAGTGGTTAAAAACAAGCTGCTCGATGTCGACTTCGAGAACGCAAAAGGAGCACTCATACACATATCCGGAGCCGCAGATCTCACTCTCGGGGATGCGATAAAGGCCGGTGAAATAATAACTGAGAAGATGGACCCTAAGGCAAACGTCAAGTGGGGCGCAAGAGTCATTCCAGGATACGAAGGCCAGCTTGAGATAGTTGCCATAGTAACCGGTGTAAGCGGCTCAAGCATACTCGGAAAATATGCCGATAGGGAGAAATCCTCACAGTCGTTCGGCCTGGAGATGATCTAATATGACAGAAATAGATTACAATCTCTTCACTCCTAAAGTCGCCGTAGTGGGCGCAGGAGGGCAGGGGAGTAACCTGGTGAACAGGTTATTCATGAACGGCATAAAGAGTGCAACTACCATCGCCATGAATACTGACGTAGGCCACCTCAACATGATAAAGGCGCACAAGAAGATCCTGCTAGGCAAGGACATAACGCAGGGTCTCGGCGCAGGAGGCTTTCCTGAAGTCGCGGCAAAAGCGGCCGAGGTAAGCAAGGCAGAGATAGAAGAGTCATTAAACGGATTCGATCTAGTCTTCATATGTGCAGGAATGGGAGGAGGAACCGGAACAGGTTCCGCTCCTGTTATAGCAAAGACTGCAAGGGAGATGGGAGCCACTGTGATCGCCACAGTTACATTCCCATTTGCTTTGGAACGAAGCAGGAAGCAGAAAGCCGAATGGGGCTTGGAGCAGCTCAGCAAGCAGGCAGACTGCACCATAGTCATAGAGAACGACAAGCTTCTTTCCTATGTTCCTAACCTGCCTATAGAAAAGGCATTCGAACTTGTGGACAACGTTACTGGCAACGCAGTGAAAGGCATAGCGGACACGATAACCCTTCCGAGCCTGATAAATCTCGACTTTGCCGATCTTAGAAATGTCGTGAGAAATACTGGTACTGCTGTCATAAGCATAGGAACAGGAATAGGACCGGCACGCATAGAGCAGGCTATAAAGTCTACCAGATCGCATCCATTGCTCTCGGTTGACTATGAAGGCGCAAAAGGAGCATTGATCCACGTCGCTGGAGGCTCAAACCTCTCCATAAGCGACGCGACAAGACTCGGAGAAGGAGTTACCTCGGATCTGGCTTCAGATGCCAACGTAATCTTTGGTGCAAGGATGCTTCCGGAAATGGGAGACTCCATACGGGTAATGTCAGTGGTCACCGGCGTAAAGGCGAAGTTCGATTCCAGAAAGGATGAAAGTTCTGAAATGTCCTCGTCACTTAGGATGGAAAGCATATCTACCCTGTACTGATCGCTCTTTTTCTTCTGGCAGGCAAAATGCCTGCATTTTTTTTATTTATTAATGATGCTTCCAGGAGAGCCTCCTTCAAGCAATGCCAATAACAATTCTGCAATCAGTTTCATTTCCCGCAGTTCGTTTCTCTGCATGCTCACTGCTGCTTTTTGCAGATCATTTATTTGTTTCTGGCATTCTTTTTTCATTTCGGCTTCTGTTTTATCCCCATGCCGTACCATCGAAGCCAGTTTATTCCTATCTTCGATAACAAGCTTCTGCATATCGAACAGATTTCCTGCGGATATTGTAGGCACTGTTTTTGCAGGTTCGCAGTTCTGCGTATTGGCAATCTGTTCCTCTGCAGAAGCAGGACGAATCAAAATGGAAATTGCCAAAGCAGTAGCAGCGACCTGTCTATCCTTTAGAACCTTCATCCAATCACTAAAACCTAATGTCCTGATTCTAAGTACTACAGTTTGCCTATGTCGTTTATCACATCTATGTCAAGCGCCCGCTTTCCAAGTCTCCAGTTTGCAGGTATGGCGCATACATGGCCTTCCTCTGTCTTGGTGTCCCTGACATACTTCAGGGCCATGAATGATGTGTAGACATGATCAACATCCTTGCCGAGCGCGTCGTTGTGTATCGAGACATACTGTATCTTCGCATCAGGATCGACTATTACTGTTCCTCTTCTTGCCGCCCCTGTTTCTTCATTCAGGAACCCATAATCTGCAGATATCTTCTTGTTGAAATCCTCAATCAACGGTATCTTGCTGGTTTTAACCCTTGGCGATGAATCACTCCACGCCTTGTGCGAGTAGACGCTATCTGTGCTTATTGCAACTATCTCTGCGCCATTTTTCCTGAATTCTTCATGGCTTGACATAAATGCCTCTATATCCGTGGCGCAGACAAAAGTAAAATCGCCAGGATAAAAAGTTATTATAACCCATTTTCCGGAGTAATCGGAGAGATTGAATTCTTTGATTTTGCTGCTCTCTGGAAACCATGCCTTTGCCTTTATTGCCGGTGCCTTTTCCTCAATATTCCATAGCGCTTTCATTTAATCACATAATAATTATAACTTCAAATTATAAATATCATACGCAAGTAATTCTAAACGCGGTAATCTATCATGCTATATTTTGCAGTGACCTCAAACAGCTTTAGAAAGAGCAGCCTCGACGAGCTGAACAAGATCTCCAGGTTTAAGATACTTGACGAGTTCCTTACCTCCATAGTGATAGAATCGGAGGAGCGCGATTTCATAAGAAAGCTGAGGGAAGCAAATCCTGTATTCATATACAACATGGTTCCATTAAATGACGGCAGGGAAAAGATAGCAGAGGAAAACTATCTTGAAACGCTTTACAAGAAGGCAACCGATGCGATTCCTGAAACCGGCAAAATAAAGCTGGAATGCGTAGACCTCAACTGCAAGACCTCATACTCTGCAAAGGAAATAGAAATATATATGGGTGAAAAACTCGAGTCGGAAGGCCGAACGATAGACCTGAAGAAGCCCGACTATCTGGCATACATAATAATGGTAAACAACCACTGCTATTCTGGCTTCTTGGAATACGAAAAGATGTGGAAACCGTTCGTCGAGCCGGAGAGGCATTACCACCAGAATTCCAAGTATCCTATAAGCAGGTCAGAACTCAAGCTGATACAGGCATTTGATGAATTCGCTCCAGGCAACGGGAAAATTGCAATCGACCTTGGCGCAGCGCCAGGGGGGTGGACAAATTTTCTCATCAGATCCGGATACAAGGTGGTCGCGGTAGACAATGGCTTACTTGACTATCCTAAATTCGAGGAGAAAGGAATACGATTCAAAGTAGTGCCGTCCGGCCCTGCGAACCCGGAAGATCTTGAACAAAACGAACTCATACATATAAAAGCAAATGCCAGGGAGCTTCAAGGACTTGGCGCCGATTTCAAGGCTGACCTTATAGTCAATGATATGAATATGGCTCCAGAAGATTCCGTTTCTGTGCTGCTTCCGTTTTCCATAAACCTTTGTGAAGGCGCAAAGATGGTAATGACAATAAAATGCATAAACCGGAAAGCCGAATTCCATCTCCACAAGGCAGAAAAGGCATTGGTGGGCAGATTTAAGATAATCTCTGTAAGGTGCCTGCCTTCAAACAGGCAGGAACTTACCCTCTACGCAATATATCTTGGCAATACCGGGCAGACAACAGCATGAAAGACATCGTGCCGTGCCTCCGATATTCATTTCCCTCCTGTAATGGCTCCTGATTTAACTGTCCGTGTGACGATGCTTTTGATTTTAGTATCTTTTTTCAACTCCTTTATTTTTGCTATGCTGGTATGTGTTTTAGGGTTCCTTGAATTTATCGAGCACACATCCTTGTACTGCAGAATGGAGACCTCATAGGTTCCTATGGCTTTGGCTACCTTTATTATTTCCTGTTTGTCGAATCCTACGAGGGGCCTTAAAATGGGGATTTTTATACCATCCTCCGCGGCGGCAAGGTTGGATGGGGTCTGCGAGGCCACCTGTCCCAGGCTCTCCCCTGTGAATATCATTCCGGCTTCTTCGAAGCTCGCTACTTTTTCTGCGAGCATGAGCATGAACGCCTTTAGCAGTATAAGCTCGTATTTTCTGGCCTTGAGCGCACCCATCTGGAAGAAGTGGGAAGGCAGATAATAAACTTTCGGCGAAGGCGAATAACGCCCTAGCAATTTCACTATCTTTGGGATCTTCGACTTCATGGCCTCTTCGGCATTTGCATATCCGTACACATGCACATATATCGGCTCAACCCCTCTTTTCATCGCATACCATGCTGCCACAGGCGAATCAATGCCTCCGGAAAGCAGGACTATCCCCTTTCCGCTTGTACCGACCGGCAGCCCTCCCGCTGCGCTTATCTTTTCAAACGAACAGAATGCCGTATCTTTGGTCACATTTACCTTGAATTCCCTTTCGAAGCCTTTGCTGGAGAGCTCCACACCAATCTTGCTGGCGATTCCATAAAGCCTGTTGACTATATCTACTGAGTTGAAAGGCAGTTCCTTGAATGTCCTGTGCGCCGATATCTTGGTTATCTTCCTGTCCATCTCCTTAAACATGCGGGTAGCAAGTTTTACAATCGATTCCATGTCCGGGGAGGTTGCATAGGCTATTTCAAAGTTGCTTATGCCGAAGACATATCCCAGTTTTTTCTTTATGCTTTCCAGATCCGCGTCCTTTCCCAGCCTTATTATGAACCTGTCATAAAGCCTTTCCATTTTCATATCTTCCCCGTACAGCATCCTGCTCATGTTCGAAGCAAGCTTTTTTATGTAGGTGTTCCTGTTCCTGCCACGCAGCCAAAGCTCGCCAAAGTGCACCATTATAAGCTTTTCATTCTCGTCGAATTTCATGATATCGGACCTATGGCCGGCAGAGCATTAATCTGTTTCAAACACTTATATATCCATGCTTATTGCAGCTACTCTGCAGCCTTCCGTTCTTTCTGCCTGACATGCATCCATCCATCCATTCAAGATGCTGTCCAAATGCAACATTCTCGCTTCCGCCAGGAACCGGTGCACAGGCATACCGGCGATATTCACAGGCCAAGTTTGTACAGGGCAACATCCAGACCTCTTCTGTTTTTAAACATGACTCCATTAATCCCAAGCTTTTCAGCGCTATCGATGTTCTCTGCCATGTCGTCTATGAATACTGCATTTTCATATTTGATTCTCATACGCTTGACGGCAAATTCATAGATTCTTCTGTCAGGTTTTCTATATCCTATGTAGCATGATGTGAATTTGTAATCGAACAAATCCAGATTTATCATCTTTCTTGTATAATTATATCTGGACCTGTCTATGTTGCTTATGAACGCTGTGACGTATTCGTCGTGCAGTTTTCCTGCTATTTCCTGCACGTCGAAATTCACCTTCGCCTTTTTGATGAAAAAATCGTACCACCCGACATCTTTCTTCTCCATGCCAATTTTTACTGCCATTCTCTCTTCAAATGTCTTTACATTCATCTTCCCCCTTTCCAGGCTGTCCAGTTCCCTGCCTTCAAAAACTTCCCTCACGTGCTCGGCGTCAATTCCTGCTTTTTCTGCAATGTGTATGTAATAATCGTGGTTGGTGTAATCCACGACAACTCCTCCAAGATCAAAGATAACCGCCTTTATCAACTAACCACAATTTTCCTATGATACTAATATATAAAAATGGTTATACCTATCTTTAGCATGGCGGATTGCCACGGGGTTGTTGCGTAACTTGGCAGCGCGGCTGGCTCCAGATATTTAATAGGTTTTTGAGCTTTAATTCGCGATGATGAAAATCTGGAAATCCGAAAAAATGAAGTAACCAGCAAGTTGGGGTTCAAATCCCCACAACCCCAAGCCACGTATCCTATTCAAATCTCATTGCCAATAGCGATGGGGAGGTAGATAGATAAATTTTGTCCACGTCATTACCTTAACGCCTGTGATTCAAATAGCTTTTATCATACTATTGACTTTAGGTATACTATTCCTAAGAATATAATCACGGCATTAATTAATACACTTACAAATGTAATTATGTTGGGATGTTTGTCTAAGAATGCGATCACTTTATCTAAAATTTTCGGTTCTGGTTCTTTTCTGAACCTTTCAAAATATTTCGGCATGTATTTTTTATAAGAAGACTCGAGATGTATTAAAGCTTCAACAAAGCCGCCGAAGTTATCTACTTCAAGGCTATCTGTCATCTTAATAATATCCTTATAAACTCGTCTGAATGTTTTTTTATCAACTAATAGTATATATCTATAAAATATTCTCTGTGATTCCTCCAATATAAAAAACGATTCTCGTATATCTACAAATAATTTTTTATTGTTAATACTTGCTAAACAATTTGAAACTTGCTTTCTATCTATCCTGACGCTATCGAACCCATCTGCAATAGAACCTTTATAATTCATCTTCATCTTGGCAATTTCTCTGATGGCTATTCCAAGTGTCATTCTATCTGGGATATCATAATAATTCAGGACTAGAGCAAAACAAGTTATAGTTATAAACACCGAAACAACAAATACCGAATAAAAAATTTTTCCCCAGAAGATGATATGAAACATAAATGACTGTTGTACTATCTGATGTCCAGAACTAATAGCTATTACTACTATAATAAAAACTAAGAAGAACAAAGTTAATAAAACAACAATTTTTCCTACCTTATGTAAGTAATCTGAAAAGCGGTTATAACTTTTGTAATATGCTTCCTTTGTTTCTTTAGGTAAATTTCGTTTGGATTCTTTAGAATAATATAGATATTTTAGTTTCATAATCCCAAATTATTATATAAAAATACTATTATTTAAGTTTTCGTTTTCGCATTTTCTTATAACTCTTACAAGTAATTATTCGTAAGTTTGAACGTCCGAATCCAAATTCGTTCAAGTAAAGGATCTAGATAGCATGGAATTCAAGTAACGAGACGTCCAAACTGAACAACTTCTTCAGAGTTCATCTTGGGCTTGGGTTCAGCGTTTAGGTTTAACTCCATACTGCCTTAGCTTTCTTTTATCTTTCTTTGAAGAATTGGAAAGAAGTTTAATCAGTGTCTCAAGTTCTGATTGTGTCATGGAATAATAGTTCAAAGATAATTTATTGGCATTTGCTATCTGTGCTATTTCTCCATCCTCTAAATTTTTCTCCTCTACGAGCCTCAATATCTTTAAAATCGATCTCGTTTTTCCTTCCAAATCTTCGGCCTTCTGAATTTCCTTTGATGTCCTTTTTATTATTATGTTATTTAAGAGTTGGTTCGCTTCCGTTGTTTTATTTTGATCTGAAAGCTTTTTGTATTTCTTCCAATCTGATAATTCTAGATCCATCTCTCTTGCAATTACTTTATTCACAACCTTGATATATTCTTTAATCAGTACAATAAGAATAATTATTATTATAACAATGCAAATAACGAATAGTGGATATACTTCCGCTCCTAGGAAGAAGAAACCCGCGGAGAGGAATATAGCTACGATTATTTGCCAGATGGTAGTACCTACTGTAAAATTATAAATTTCTACTTGTTTATCTAATTCTTTCATTTTCCGTCCACTTTCTTTTATCCTATCCCAAATTATTTTGCTTACCATATTAATACCTGGAAATTTCCCCAACCTCGTTGGGGGCTGAAGTCTAATCCTGCAAAGATTTACGTCTTCTCGTAGAAAAATTGTCAACGCGGCCGTTAGGCCGCGGAGACATGAGAAAATGGTTAGCATAGCGAATGCAAAAAATAAAAAGGAATCGGCTTGGGTGTATAATTTTCAGCACATTGTGATTGTATCAAAGTATCGATTCAAGGTATTCAAAAATCCGAGGACACAGAAAATTGTTGCTGACGCATTCCGCGAAGTGGAAATGCGATTCAACATAAAGATAAAGGAATTTGCGTTTGGAGACGACTATGCACACATCCCTATGGAAGTGAATGTGCCAAGAAACCTCTCAATGCAGCAGGTGGCGCAGATCCTGAAGTCGTATTCCGCATCAAAAGTCTTCAAGGAAATGCCAAATTACATCAAAAGGTACCCTGACAAACATTTCTGGGGCGGTCAACCGTCAGGAACCAGTGTCGGGCCCGTAGGCGAGAACATAATACTGAATCACATCAGACGACAGGACATTTCATATGAATCATTTCTGACGGACAAGGATGAAGGGAAACAGATGAAACTGCAGTTCAACTGAAACTGCCGTCGTCGGGCGAGATACCGCTAGCTTGCTGCGGAGTGAGCCCAACATGCTTGGGGTTCAAAAGGGGCCCAGCCCCTTTTCTTATTACCGCTAATTGAGTTATGCTCTGCTATTAATAAATATTATTAGAAGCCGGTATTTAAATCTTAGAGTGTATCTATCTGAAATTTAAAAAGATACCTCACCTTTTCTTGGCAAGCGGTTTATTTCTTATAGATTGTCTTCCCGCTTTTTAAATCATCAAATATCTGATAAGAAAATAGTAGAAATTAGCGTTCATCACTTATCCTGCTTAAAAATCTAACAAGCTTTTAGACCTGTTGCACGGCAGACTTCTCCATGACCAAATTATGGTATCCATCCAGCTGATGGCAGTTTCAGCTGAACAACCCTGTCTGTTCTCACCCCTCTCACACTGCGTAAAAATTTCATACAACCAGTTACAAATGAAAAGCTTCTTAGCTTTCCAAGATGTTATATTACGGCTCAGTATGGGGTGGTATTCATGAATGGCGAAATAATCTATCTATTTATGTATGATTCCGGTACCAGATTTACTGAAGAGCAGCTTTCTGGTTTGCTGAAGAATCCTGAGGACTTTTCAAAGTACGAGTTCAAGAAACCTGAACCAGAAGAGATAGCAACATTCAATATCCCTTCAATATTCAATCTAAAGGAGGAAACCCTGTCCATTGCAAATATCCAGTATAAGTTCAAGGTCCAGGTCGCACTGTATCCCTTCGGAGGATTTTCCATAAGGATACGGTATCCAATGTCAAACGGCACAAATGACCTGATTTTCAGGATGACTTTTGACAAGGAGATAAACGAATTCATAAAATCAACAGTCTCAAAGACCAAGAAAAAAGTCTCATCTGCTTTGTCAAAAAAGAAAGAGATAAGCATAAATCAGTTGTCAGAAACATACAAGTTCTACTACCTGGAAGGAGACAAAGCCGGTCTACTGCAGAAATCGAAAAAGATGATATCTGGTCTTCTCATAGACGAAGTGCATGCGGAAACTCTAGAACCAGATTATATAGAATATATTCTGGGGAAAAGCATAGCCTATGATTCCAGCAACGTACTTTTTGTAGGGTGGGAAAGTGCAGTTATGATCGACAAAGAAAGTGTCTACGAGCATGAGCTTCTGATAGCCGAGATATCAAACCTGCAATTGCTTGAGATGCGCATATATCACCAACTGCTTACAGTAAAGCTGGAGTCTTCGAGTTCGGTCCTGAATTCTATGAATCCTGGGGTATTGCGCATGAAAAACGCCGAGATGGCAAAGATAAACATGTCCCTCGGCGGCGTGTATGACAGCACCAGGACAGTCATAAACAATATAAACGATACCGTCTTCGGCCTAGGTGAATGGTATCTCTCAAGAGTCTATTCTTTATTTTCAAACGTATTCAAGCTTGATGTGCTCAAAAGCTCCATAGAAAAAGACCTGGAAGCCATAGACAATGAAAGAAAGTATATTTCCGACATAGAGGCCTTCTGGCACGAAGCCTTTCTTGAACGCATAATAATAGCGCTAATAATAATAGAGATAATACTTGAAATCCTCTATCTCCTGAAATAACCGCCTCGGTCTCCGAGCCTCTGAAGTTCCAGTTTTACAAAAATGTCTAGCAGAAAGCCCACGATTTCCAATCGTGGGATGAATGCGAATGTCTTGCAATTTGATAGATGCATATCTATATAAATTAGAAGAGACATATAGTATCTAAGGATTAATGTGGAATATAAACATAACCGAACAAGTGTGGCAATGGTAACCTACCACATAGTATTCTGCCCTAAATATAGAAGGAAGTTATTGGTAGGAGGCATAAAGAAAAGGCTTGAAGAAATTATGTTTGAGGTCGCACTTGAAAACGGCTGGGAGATTATTTCAAAAGAGGTCATGCCAGACCACGTTCATCTATTCGTCTCTGCTGATGTAAGGTCAAGACCAGAGATAGTAGTCAAGAGATTCAAAGGCAGAAGTTCAAGATATTTAAGAAACGAGTTTCCAGAACTCCTAAAGATGCCGACCCTCTGGACACGTTCATATTTTCTTTCAACCTCAGGAAACGTGTCTGCTGCGACAATCAAGAAATATATAGAACAACAATGGGATAAAGTATGAAACAAAATACACTAATGGTCTTCAGTGTAATTTCAATACTTTTGGGATTGATAATCTCTATCGGCAGTGCCATTCCCTACCTTAACAGGATGTGCAGTTGTCCCGCTGAAATTGTAGGGCGACCTTCAATGCCTTGTTGCACAGATCCGTCGGCAATCTATCTTATATATTTTGGCATAGCTCTTGTAGTAATTGGCCTGATTGCATTAACGATGGTAAAATGGTTTTATAAAAAGTGACATAATGATTTTGACCTTCAAGATAAAACACAACAGGGATTTTTCTTCGGAGCTAGGAAAAGCAAGGAAGATTGCTGAGTTCGCCTTAACCCACAAAACAAGGTCTTCAAAGGACGTAAAACAATTCGGTCTAAAATCCGCAATCGCAAATCAGATACTCAGGAAGTATGGAAACAACGAGACAATCAAGAATGTCAATAAGATAAAACTGACCGTTCCTTCTCAATCGGTCAATGCAAATAAGGAGAACAGGACAATAGATATTCGATGCCTAAAGTTCAGCGTCCCGTATAATTTCAGGAACGACTACAAAAAGATAAATCAGATAGAACTAGATAACGAATATGCCTATGTTTCAGTAGATATCAAGGAAGAACCACAGATAGTTCCTCAAACATGGGTAGGAGTAGACAGGAACACGACAGGTCATATTGCAGTAATAGGAAACCCAGACACAGGAAAGATTCTGAAACTCGGAAAGGAGGCGTTCCATATCCACAAGAAATATAGGAACATAAGAAGGAAAATACAAAAAGAAGGAAAATATGGCGTGGTAAAAAAGATAAGGAACAGGGAGTCAAGAACAATCAGAAACATAAACCACAACGTCTCAAAGGCAATAGTTGAGACTGCAAAGGAAAATAATGCAGGGATAAAGTTAGAGAAACTGGAAGGCATAAGAAAAAGCAGGAAACACACAAGAAACTTCAACTACAGTCTGCATAGTTGGTCATTCTACCAATTGCAGACTTTCATTGAATACAAAGCAAAATTATACGGAATACCTCTAACCTACGTGGAGCCTAAAAACACGTCCAAGGACTGTTCAAGGTGCGGAAACGAAGGTATTAGGGATTCAAAGAAATTCGTGTGCCAGTCGTGTGGGCACGTAGACCATGCCGACGCAAATGCATCGTTCAACATATCGCAGCGTCCTCCAATCGGAGAAGGCAGAAGTCAATTGAATGCAGACAGGGATGTATTCAAGGGCAGCACTGATACGCCCCAAGGTGCAACTCCATGAACGCAGAGACACCGAACCAAAGAGGAACCCCACGAATTTATTCGTGGGAGGATGTCAGAAACTCAATGCTGCAGGGTACGCATGGAAGCGGAAGCGCTTAGGCATAAATATTTTCCATATCTATCTTCAAGAAGGTCATATCAATGAAAATATTCTTTGTAACGTCAAACAGGAACAAGTTCAACGAAGCCAAGGACATAATAGGCAGAAATCTGGAAATGGCTTCATTGGAAATCGAGGAAATACAGAATCTTGACACTGCAGAGGTTGTAAAATTCAAGTTGGAGGAAGCATACAGGGTTCTCAAGAAACCCGTCTGTGTAGATGATACTGGGTTGTATCTCGATGCGATAAACGGCCTTCCTGGCGCATTTGCCAAGCATTTCTACGGAACACTGGGTACTGAAGGGCTATCTCGTCTTGTTTCTCTTTATGGAATATATTCGGCAACAGCTGCCACCTCGATCGGTTTCTCAGACGGAAAATATACTCGGATATTCACTTCAAAGGTCAAGGGTAAAATTTCCAGCCTTCCGAAAGGCAAAGCTGGTTTTGGTTTCGATTCGTTGTTTATTCCTCATGGGCAAGAATTTACTCTAAGCCAGATGGATATTTCGACAAAAAACAAATTTTCGGCAAGGGGCAAAGCCTTCGGAAGGCTGAAACACTACCTCGCCTCAAAAAGAATGATATGACTCTTCCCGGTGTTCCTGCGCCGCGTTTACTGCACTCCTATTCTTCGCGCAGCGGCTTCAGGACTGTCATAATAATCCCTGCAGAACTGGTTTATTGACTTGAGGTCACGTTTTCCCAATTCGTTGAGCTTCTCCAATATTCTGCCCCGTTTCTGTTCTTCTGCGACTATCTCGTTTGGCGGTATGCCTGAAATCCTTGAGAGCAGATCCCTGTAGGTAACGCTTGGAAAGATGTCTGATCCCTTGTGGGTTTTGTAATTATAAGTGTACAGGTCCGAAAGGAGCACCTGCGTCTCTATGCCTGATATTTCCGAAACCTGGGATATCTTTCTTGACATAACACCATCATCTCTTGTCTGTGTTATTATCACTATGGCATCTATCAGCGGTATTACATCCCTTTCTATATTCATCGGGGTGTGCTCAAGTCTTGTTATGACTTCCCTTGTGGTGCTTGCGTGTATCGTGCTCATGGATATCCTCCCTATGTTCATGGAGGTCATCATGTCCTTTGCTTCTTCTCCTCTGACTTCCCCTATTATTATTCTATCGGGGCGCATTCTGAGAGTGTTCTGGACAAGTTCTCTTGTAGACAAGGAAGGGCTTGTTTCAAGCCTTACGCAATTTTCCTGCGTTTCGGTGTTGAGTTCGTATGTCTCCTCTATTACTACTATTCTTTCTTCCGGTCTGAAGAAACTGAACATGGCGTTCATTAGTGTGGTTTTGCCTGCTGCAGGAAGCCCGCCTATCAGGAGGTTTGCAGGCCTGGTTCCCATGCCTTCAGAATACAGCCAGAGCCTGCCTGCAAGGTTGTAGCTCAATTCCCCCTTGTTTATAAGGTCGATAATGCTAAGTGCATGGGTTCTGTAGTTTCTTATTGTAATGTCGGCCCCTATGGGCGACTGCACTATATTGGCTCTTGATCCGTTGGGCAGATGGACATCGAAAATGTTGTTGTTTGCCGTGTCTGTCGTAGCATACATCTTGAGCTTCTTGACAAATGTTTCCAGTTCCTTTCTGTTCATTATCTTTTCATGAGCCTTCCCAGCACCAGAATCGGTCTTGTACAAGAAAATGTTATTTGTGTTGTTTATCATTATGTCTTCCACATTCTCGTCAAAGAGGTATTCGTTGACAGGCTTGAAACTGTTTATCTCTGTCGTTATCAGCGCTATGTCATCAGCGGTAACTGAAGGATTTATCGATCTGGCTATCCTTTCGACCTGTGCATGAAGTTCCTCCTTCGTTTCAAGTGTCGTCAGCTTGCTTTCAAGAGTTTCAAGAACAGCTTCTTCGAGAAGGTACAGGCTTC
Organism: Microcaldota archaeon; assembly: GCA_021846005.1. Taxonomy (GTDB): domain Archaea; phylum Micrarchaeota; class Micrarchaeia; order Micrarchaeales; family CABMGC01; genus JAJZIZ01. The sequence continues at coordinate 327 of JAJZIZ010000004.1, read as the reverse complement.
TTTCGTCCATTTTTACACGCTTCTAAATCTTTTTTCATACAACCTAACATAATATAAACGTGCTTTTTCCTGTGCTAACATTTTTCATACATGGAAACAGATGCATGAGTGCTGCAAAATTTCCGATAATTCTATTAATTCTTATTGCCATCTGGTTAGCAGCAACGTGAAACACATGCCAAAAGTATTGATAATAGGAGCTGGAGGAGTCGCCCGCGTGGTGGCGCACAAGTGTGCACAGGCATCCGACGTTTTCGGGCAGATAATGATCGCAAGCAGAACTATCTCGAAATGCAATAAGATACGAGACGAGATAAAAGAAAAGAC